>CAZMEG010000499.1:0-3076 GCA_964565205.1 uncultured Cytophagia bacterium | reverse complement strand
CTTTAATCCATTGGGAAATATAAATAATGATAAAGATAAAAAAAATTGACTTTTTTAAATATTATATTTAATTTTAGTCGAACTTTTATGATTCCAGATTATATTAAAATAAAAGAATTATATCCAAGATCTATCTTAAATTCTATTATTCCCTGGCTGGATGATAAACAGGCTCTGGTACTCATTGGTTCACGCCAGGGGTTTTGGATTAAGCAGGTTTGAAGGACTTTAACCTGATTAATTCACAAACTTTGAGAATATCAATGTAAATACCAAGTTAACAAATTCCAAAATGAAAGTTGGGGTTGGTTGATTGGGATTTGGAATTGCTTGATGTGGGAATATAATAAAAGAAAGTTAATTACATAGAAGGAAAGAAAGCGGGGGATAGCGAGGACTTTTACTGATTCTATTACAAAACATACTTCTTTATCCTTTAATCCCCTCTTTTTGGGAAATTAAAGGACGAACTAATAAAATAACGAACTACTTACAACAAACAACTATCTAAAACAAAGTATAAATAAACGGTGCCAGAGAAGAACCCTGTGTTAAAATAATTAAAGCACCCAGCAAAACCAGAACCGTGATAATAGGTGCCAACCACCATTTTTTCCGCACCTTTAGAAAAAGCCAGAACTCTTTTAAAATACTAATCTTACCCATGGTTTCACCTTAAAATTGATGTTCAAAATCTTCTTTTGAAAAGGTCGCTTTTTCACGAAGAACCCAGTAGCTTTTTGCCTGGGGATCTATTTTCTGTTTTAAAAGGTCTTTGCCAAGAAGTTTAGCCGTGACCGCTATGGGTGTTATTACCAGAAAATAAAAAACGGTTAAAATTAAATTAGTTATAGTCCAGCCTATTAAAGTTGCCACTACCATCCAGGGGAAATATAGATATTTTAAGGCTTTAGTAAAAAATATTGCTGAAAAAAATATAACCACAGCTACCGGGAACAAAAATTGATAGACCTGCCCGCCTTTCCAGAATGAAATGGCGGAAAATAAAGTCAAAATTCCTGATAGAATGAGACCAAAGTTTCGGATGGTCTTTGGGTCTGTTTTAATGTTTTTTATTTCTTGCTTGATCATGGTAAAATCACCTCTTAATCGAGTTCGAATTCTTCCTGCCAGGACTTTTCTTCCACCCACTCACCCTGTTGTCTTTTATCCAGCAGGAAGTTACCCATCACCAAATAATCCATATTTGTGCGCATGAAACAGCGATAGGCCTCTTCTGGAGTACAAACAATGGGTTCGCCCCGCACGTTAAAGGAAGTATTGATAATCACCGGGCAGCCCGTCTTTTGATAAAATGTTTTAATTAAGGTGTAGTATCTCGGGTTATCTTCCCGGGAAACAGTTTGAATCCGCGCTGAATAATCCACATGAGTCACCGCCGGAATTTTTGAGCGAACCACTTTTAACTTCTCAAGACCGGATAATTTTTCCTTTTCCGGCGCAACTGTTTCACGCACCGAATTGGCAACCGGTGCCACCAGCAGCATATATGGACTCTTACGATTGAGGTCAAAGAATTTATGAACTTGATCTTCCAGAACGGAAGGAGCAAAAGGTCGAAAACTTTCACGGAATTTGATCTTCAAATTCATCACCGATTGCATCTCCGAAGAACGAGCATCGCCAAGAATGCTGCGATTACCCAGTGCGCGCGGCCCAAATTCCATCTTACCCTGAAACCAGCCCACTACGGCGCCGCCAATCAACAAATCCACTACCGTCGAAATAAGTTCACCATCGGACAATTTTTTATAGGTCAGGTCATTAGCTTTCAGAAAAGCCTCAATCTGTTTGTTGTCAAATTCAGGACCCAAGTACGAGGCCTTCTGGAAATCTTTACCCTCTTCTACCTTTCTATCATTTTCATAATACTGGTACCAGGCTCCCAGAGCTGCCCCCAGAGCACCACCCGCATCACCGGCTGCCGGTTGAATCCAGATGTCGTCAAAGGGACCTTCGCGAAGTATACGACCGTTAGCTACACAATTCAATGCCACACCGCCAGCCAGACAAAGATACTTCATGCCGGTTTCCCGGTACACATGGCGTGCCATCCGCAACATAATTTCTTCGGTAACCACCTGAATGGAACGAGCCACATCCATATAAGTTTGATTAAGTTTGCTCTCTCGCTGACGTGGCGGCAAGCCAAACAATTTGTGAAACCTCTCATTAGTCATGGTGAGACCAGCGCAATAATTGAAATATTTCATATTCATGCGGAAAGAACCGTCTTCTTTCAGATCGATCAATTCCGAGAGGATTAAATCCACATATTTAGGCTCACCGTAAGGCGCCAGTCCCATAAGTTTATATTCGCCAGAATTTACTTTGAAGCCTGTGTAATAAGTGAAAGCCGAATAAAGCAATCCCAGAGAATGGGGAAACTTAAGTTCCGCAAGCAGTTCAATCTGATTATTTTTACCAATTCCATAACTTGCCGTGGCCCACTCTCCTACACCATCAATAGTGAGAATGGCGGCCTTCTGAAACGGCGAAGGGAAAAATGCCGAGGCAGCATGGGAATAGTGATGCTCCGGGAATAAAATAAGGCCATCATATCCCAGCTCTTTTTTGATGAGATCTTTCATCCAGAGTTTCTGTTTCAGCCAGAGTGGCATGGCCTTTAAAAAAGATACCAGACCCTTCGGAGCATACGCCAGGTACGTCAGTAATAACCGTTCAAACTTGGTGAAAGGTTTATCGTAAAAAGCCACACAATCTAAATCCTGCGGCTTAATACCGGCTTCCCTCAGGCAGAAATTAATGGCATGAGTGGGAAAGGAAAAATCGTGCTTTTTTCTGGTAAAACGCTCCTCCTGAGCCGCACAAAATATTTCACCTTCTTTAACCAGACAGGCTGCGCTGTCATGATAAAATGCAGAAATGCCAAGAATCCATTGACTCATCGTGCCCCTTAAATATGATTGAAAGGTTTATGAGAAATGTACAAACAAAATATATGAAATGAAAAATTAAATATCCAATAAAAAATTAAAAATTATAATTTAGGCTGTGATTTAAGATGATAAAGCTTGACTTAGGAATATTGGGA
>CAZMEG010000498.1:0-3095 GCA_964565205.1 uncultured Cytophagia bacterium | reverse complement strand
TGCCGTGAGCTTCTTTTAATGCCTGTTCGTCCACACGTGTATCCACTACCAGTACGGGTATCCCGGCTTTATTAGCTTTTACGATCGCTGGAACGATCTCTTTGGAACCACTGGGGGCCACACAAATGGCATCGACTTTCCGCTGAATTAAATTTTCGATGATCTGCATCTGTTTTTCTACATCTACTTCTCGTTCTGGAGCCTGAACAATCAAATTAACTTTTAGTCTGGAAGCTGCCTCTTCGGCTCCTTTTTGCATATCGATAAAAAAGGGATTATTCAAAGTTTTCATGACCAGAGCTATGGTTGGAGCGTTCGGATACAATTTTTTTTCTCTTTGACAGCCTAAGCCTGTCACAAACATTAAAACTAAAATTAGTAGTTTACGCATGATTATTAACCCTCCATTATTTCTTTTGTCGCTTTAATGCCATGTCCATCAAAACAGCTAAAATTATGACGGAACCAATTACAATTTGTTGAACAAATGATGAAACTCCCAGAAGATTCAAGCCATTTCTTAAAACGCCCATTATAAATGCTCCAATAAGGGTCCCCATCACCGTGCCCTCTCCTCCCATGAGACTGGTACCGCCGATAACCGTTGCCGCAATGGCATCCAGTTCGTACATGATTCCGGCAATGGGTTGGGCTGAATTTAAACGGGCCGTTAAAATTATTGCTGCCAGTCCACTCAGGAGACCTGACAAACCGTATACCACAGTTTTATAAAATTTTACATTTACACCGGATAACACGGCTGCTTCTTCATTGCCACCAATGGCGTAGGAATAGCGTCCCAATTTTGTGCGGGTAAGAACAAAGTGAGCCACCACATAAACTACCGCCATGATAATCACCGGTGCTGGAATATGTAACACCTCGCCATTGGCGATCTGGCGAAAAGGCTCAGAAAAGCCTGAAATGGGGCGTCCCTGAGTATACATCAGGGCAGCCCCTCGGGCAACACTCATCATGCCTAAAGTTGAGATGAAAGGCGGTAAATTACCATAAGTGATTAATAGACCATTAACCAGTCCGCACACAAGGCCTACCCCCAGACCTGTCAGAATAGCGGTAACCAGGGGTAAATGAGTTTCCAAAACACTAGCCAGTACCACACCGGAAAATGCCAGAATGGAGCCGACGGACAAATCAATTCCTGCGGTGATGATAACAAAGGTCATACCCACAGCAATGATGGCATTAATGGAAGTCTGCTGGGCAATATTTAATAGATTGGAAACGGTCAAAAAGTAGGGCGATAATATCCACAAAACAATACACAACCCTAAAAGGCCTAACAAGGTGCCAAACTGGCGTCCGTAATGTAAAATGAAATCCTTAATTGACATGCTCCTCCCCTAACGCACATTTTAAAATCTTTTCCTGCGTTGCTTCCTGAGCACTAAATTCCCCTTTGATTCTCCCTTGATGCATCACCAGAATTCGATCGCTCATGCCCAGGATTTCCGGAAGTTCCGATGAGATCATGATGATACCGACCCCCTGGGCAGTCAGTTTATTCATCAATTGATAAATTTCAACTTTTGAACCAACATCAATGCCGCGAGTGGGCTCATCAAAAATTAAGATATCGGTCTGACAGCCCAGCCATTTACTTAAAACCACTTTTTGTTGATTCCCTCCACTTAAATACATGACTTTTTGATGAATACCCGGCGTTTTGATGCGTAACTCATGAATGAATTTTAAAGCGGTATTTTCTTCTTTTGAAAGATCCAGCACGCCAAAACTGGATATACGATCCAGATTTGGTAGCGAAATATTTTCTTTTACCGACAGAATCAAAATCAAGCCCTGGGTTTTACGATCTTCGGTTAAATAGCCGATACCCAGATTGATCGCACTTCGAGGTGAATTTACCTTTTTAAGCTGACCATTAATATAGATTTTTCCAGAGTCGATTTTATCCACACCAAAAATAGCCCTGGCCAGTTCAGTTCTCCCGGAACCCAGAAGACCTGAAATGCCCAGAATCTCTCCACGTCTTAAACTAAAACTGATATTATGAAGAACCCCACGTCGGGTCAGGTTTTCCACTCTTAGAATTTCTTCCCCGGGTTCGGCCGGTTGTTTGGGGAATTGTTCTTTGAGCTCACGATTAACCATCATGCGGATAAGCTCGTCTCGAGAAATCTCCTGAATGTTATGTGTACCGATGTATTTTCCATCCCGTAACACGGTAACCCGGTCGCCAATTTCAAAAAGTTCCTCCATGCGATGAGAAATGTAAATAATCGAGACCCCTTTTTGTTTTAAATTGCGAATGGTCGAGAATAACTGAGCTATCTCGTGTTCTGTAAGGGCTGAGGTTGGTTCATCCATGATGAGGATTTTGGCATCCAGAGAGAGGGCTTTTGCCACTTCGACCATTTGCTGTTCAGCCACTCCCAGTTCTTTAATTAATTTTCGAGAATTAATGGCTACGCCGAGATCATCAAGGAGTTTTTGAGAAGCCTCGAACAAATGTTTCTGGTCAATAATTCCAGGTAAAATTTCTTTCTCTCTGCCAAGAAATATGTTTTCTGCGGCTGTTAAATGGGGAACAAGATTAAATTCCTGGTAAATGATGCTAATCCCCAGTTCCTGAGCATGTTTTGGATTCTTAATTTCTACCTTTTTGCCATCCAGATAGATTTCCCCGGAAGTTTTCTGGTAAGCGCCACTCAAAATTTTCATCAAAGTCGATTTACCGGCTCCATTTTCCCCCAGTAAAATATGCACCTCTCCCCTTCTGAGGTCAAAATTTACATTATCCAGTGCTACCACTCCCGGAAAGGTTTTTTTGATATTGCGCATTTGTAAAATCATACCATCTGTCATACAACTAACACACGAATTTTAACAACGTTTCGTATTTAGCATTAATTTAATAAAGCCTCATATAATACATGTCCCTGATTTCCTGAAGGAAAAGCAATTTTTAAGATTGATGAAAGAGTAGGCGCCAGATCATTTAAAATCACAGATTGGTGATAATTGCCAGCTTTCACACCGGGTCCCCAAAATATCAGCGGAATATGCGTGTCATAATCATAACCCGTTTCATGATCGGCGCCTTTGCTGGCACT
>CAZMEG010000497.1:0-3100 GCA_964565205.1 uncultured Cytophagia bacterium | reverse complement strand
GTAATTGGATGCCAGAAAGAATAGTGGATGAAAGCCAAAAAATTCCATCTCCCATTTACCATTTTCCATTTACCATCTAAAAAGGAGGCATTCCAGCTACTCGCTTTCACTCTCACAGCAAATCACCGTTACTGGTGCTGGATTGACCTATTTCTTATGTCTCACATTTGCCGTCTGGCTTTTTAAAAATTAAAAATTGCAATCCAGAATTATTTTCCGTAAATTTGAGAGTTAAAATATTGTAAAGGGAGGCGTGAAACCATGCCCACGCGTGCGCAAAAAATTCGATTAGGTATTTTTGTAGTTTTCAGTGTTGCCGCACTGATAATTCTGGTGGCTTTTTTTACCAGTGAAAAATTTTTGCAAAAGAAAGATACTTATTATATCGCCTACAAAGATATTTCAGTAAGTGGTCTGGAAGAAGGGAGTCCGGTGAAATATCTGGGAGTTAAGGTTGGAACCGTCAAAGATATCCGCATCGATCCAGAGGATGTGAGTCGCGTAATTGTGAAGGTGGAGTTAAAAGCTGGTACACCCATCAAAAAAGATGCCCACGCAGATATTGTAGCTATGGGTATTACAGGGTTAAAAATGATTGAGATTCGCGGAGCCAGCAAAGAAGCGCCATTGCTGGAAAAAGGGAGTTATATTCCCGCCGGTTCCTCCATTTCTGAACAAATTACCGGGAAGGCAGAAATTATTGCTGAAAAAGCAGAGCGGGTTTTAAACAACCTTCAGAAATTGACCACTCCAGAAAATTTACAAAAAATCATTAAAATGTCAGAAAATGCCGCTTCTGCTTTTGAAAAACTGGATTCTATCCTGGGTGAAAACCGAAACGATTTGCGCGAAGCCATTACATCCACGCAATCAATTGCTGCCAGGTTAGATACCACAGCACAAATATTTTATGAGTCGGCGCAAAAAATTAGAAGTATTGTTTACGGTGATACATTGAAACAGATTTTATCCAGTACACGAGAAATTTCACAAAAATTAAAAGAAGCGGACCTGGGAAATCTCATTAAAGAACTGGGTACCGTAGCGGATCAGACCAATCAGTTACTCATTCAGGTAAATCGAAACCTGGATCGAGGCAGCATCGATATTTTACATACCCTGCGTGAATTAAGAAGTACCATTGAAAATCTTCACGAAATTTCACGTGCCATAAGAGACGATCCCTCGATTCTGGTGCGAGGAACTGAACTAAAAGACACACCGGATCGATTTGTTAAAGATTAAAACCAAGAAAATCCCATGAAAAAATATTTTGTTTTTTTAAGCTTAATTGGATTGTTTTTAGGGGGATGCCTGGGGCGTAAGGAAGTTTTCTATAAATATTATCTTGTTGAGTTCCCTACAGTCAGGGATTCTACTCTGTCAAAAAATTACACAAACTCAAAATTTTCCTGTGAAATTTTACCCGTGGAAATACATCCAGCTTATTCAAGCACACGTATTGCTGTACGTATGAACAGTCATGAGTTAGATTACTTTGCTTATCATCGCTGGGCCGTAAGACCGGCAGAGTTGTTTGTGCTGACGGCTGAGAATTACCTTCGTGAAAGTCATCTATTTGCCTCGGTTTCTACACAAATTCGCCGACGTCTCCCGGAATTTCAGGTTAAAATAAAAATTCAGCAACTGGAGGCGATACAACAGGACAAAAAATTTTCAGCCCATTTAAATCTGGAGTTACAGCTTCTTGAAACAACCTCTGGAGAGATTTTGATCACCGAAAAATCCAACAGTATTCAACCTTTACCTGAAAACGATTTGAATCTTTTTGCCTCAACTATAAGTCAAATTTATCTACACACTCTAAATCGATTCGCAGAAAAAATTTCATCTTATTTTCAAAGCACTTCGTCACAAAAATCCTTACAGTAGATTATGGCATTTTTCCGAAGATTAGGTCGTAAAGATCGCCTTGCCTCCATGTTTACCTTACAACAGGATATTCTCTATTTAAAAAATGCTTTTACCCTGCATTATGTGGATGATCTTCTTCCACTTATTGAAAAACAACTGGAAAACTACACTGCCAAAATTCTACGTATTAACCTCGACCATCTACAAAAGTTGGACAGTGCCGGTGTGGTGGCTTTACACTATATCAGGGAGCAAATGGAGCAACGAGGCACACAGGTCTTCATTGAAGGGGGCGGCGAAAACGTTCAACAGATTTTGCAAACCTTTGACACCCACGACCTGAAAAAGCCCACCCCGGTGCGCCCTCCCGGCTGGTTTGAAGTGGTTGGGGAAAAGGTTATTCACTTTTGCACAAACACCCTGAAAAATTTTTTCTTCCTGATTTCTGATGTTTGTTACTGGTCCATTGTAGACCTGTTCCGTTCCAAAACATTTCGCAAAGGGGAGTTTGTCAATCAATCGATATTGATTGGTGTACAGGCGGTTTCCATTGTCATAGCCCTGGCTTTTTTAATCGGGTTGGTACTTGCTTTACAATCTTCTGCCCAGCTTCGTCAGTTTGGAGCCAATGTTTTTATAGTAGACCTTACAGTCATAGCTATGACCCGGGAAATGGGACCTCTACTTACCGCCATTATTGTGGCCGGGCGTAGTGGTTCATCCATTGCCTCGGAGATCGCTACCATGAAAATAACCGAGGAACTGGATGGACTTACAACAATGGCCCTGGACCCTGTTCGCTTTATCGTGGTGCCGAAAATGTACGCCAGCATTTTTACTTTACCATTTCTGACTACCCTGGCCAACATATTTGGCATTGTGGGTGGTATGGTCATTGCTTTTGTGTATCTGGATATCACACCTATAAGTTTTCTCAATCGTATGGAAGACGTGCTGCTTTTTCGTGATATTATTACCGGCATCATTAAAAGTCTGGTTTTTGCCGGAATCATTGTGATCACGGGGAGTTTTTTTGGTTTTCGGGCGGAACGGGGTGCCAGCGAAGTTGGCCAGGTCACCACGGCTTCGGTGGTGGTCTCTATTTCACTGGTCATTGTAGCTGATAGCATTCTGGGGCTTATTTTTTATTAATCAAAACCTTAAAATGGATACTCAGGAGAAAAATAAGAGATTTCTTCTAGTTACAGGTGGCAAGAAAGAGAAA
>CAZMEG010000496.1:216-3112 GCA_964565205.1 uncultured Cytophagia bacterium | reverse complement strand
CCCTACCACAAATCGTGGCTAGAACCGGGGGAGCACTCTTGCTTGCAGCTCTTTACATTTATCTGCATGCTTCGTTTAAATTAAAAGAAGACAGAGACATGATGGCATTTTTAGCCCGACGCTCGGCAAAATGGGTGATGTGGGGAGCCGTGCTCATTTTAATAGGTGGAGGACTCTGGTATCTTAATCTTCCGGAAAGATCAAAGGCAGCCCTGGAAGGTGCCAGTGCACTTAATATTATGATGGTACTGGTCACTGTCGGAACCGTTCTGATGTTTTTTATGACCTATTTTGGACCATATAAAAATCCCCAGTGGCTTACCCAGGGTTTTGCCATCGTGCTTTTCCTGGGCGGATTGGCCCATGTGACCGAGGGGGAATTCATTCGTGAAGCGGTACGCAAGCCTTACATCGTGGATAATCTGGTACTGGGAAATCAGATATTCAAACAACAAATTCCTGAATTAAAAACCCACGGTTATTTAAACGGAGGAGTCTGGACCAGGTTCTACACCTCAAAAGTTGCCCCTTCAGCTATAGATTCGACTGGAAAGATTACCACGGAATCACTGGGAAAATTAACCGAAATACAGCAACTGGAACTGGGCAAGACATTGTTTATGTACCACTGTAATGACTGTCATGCTGTTAAACGGGGTGTTTCGGCAATTCAGGCAATTACCAGGGGATGGACCGATGAGATGGTTAAAATTGCTATCGAAGAGATGGATAAAATACATTATTTCATGCCTCCCTGGTCAGGTACAAAAAAAGAAGCGGAAATTCTGGCGAAGTATATTAATTCACTCAAGCTGCCATCCCCCAACTCAGACATTACCGGAAGTGAATCCTGGTAAGAAATGATTCAAAAGGTCCGCTTTAATAAAAACGGAGGGTAAAATGCAGGAATTTCCTTTAACTCCCATAGACCCTATGGGATTACCCGCCTCAGTGGCATTTATTTTATTCTTTAAAGTGCTGGGATTTGTTTTACATATGATTCCAATGAATATCTGGTATGCAGGAGTACCTTTAAGCATAGTTTTAGGCGTTTTTGCTCGGGGAAATTTACAGCGAGTTGGCTTTCGCTTAATGTATGCTATGCCCATTCTGATAGCTTTGGGTATAAATTTTGGCATTATTGCACTGCTATTTATTCAGATTATTTACTACCCGCAGTTTTACACGGCCGGCATTTTAATCGCCTGGCCATGGTTTTTTGTGATTGTGTTTCTGATTTTCGCTTATTATGGAGTTTACATCTACTCCGCTCAAATCAAAAGAGGTCATATAAATAAACTTGGTTACTTATCAGGAGGGTTGAGTGCAATACTATTCCTGGTCATCGGATTTATTTTTACCAACAACTTTAGTCTCATGACCAACGCCAGGCAAATGTTAAACATTTATGAAAAAACAAATATTGGAGGCGCGGTGACCGGGCTGGCCTTAAATTTTGGTGACCCCACCTTGTTGCCTCGCTGGTTACTGATGCTTGGTATCGCCATCACCACTACATCGGTATGGCTTCTGATAGACAGACAATTTTTCTGCTCAACTGAAACAGAAGAATATCGTAATTTTGTCCCTAAATTTGTTGCTATCTTATACACCCTTGGGATCCTCTGGATGGGGATAAGTGGTAGCTGGTATATTTGGGGTGCACTGCCAGAATCAATCTTTAAGCAGGCCATGAACATTCCATGGGTAAAAAGTCTATTCGCATTTGCTGGAGTGTCAGCGATTTTACCGTGGATGTGGATTTTGATTCGCAGAAACTCTATGAGTCTGTCAGCCACATGGATTGCAGCCGGATTACAGCTTATGGTTATCGTTTCAAATGCCCTGAGTCGACAATGGGTACAAATAGCCGAGATTTCGCGATTCATGCCTATTACCCGTGATCCGGTGAACTGGCAGTGGTCCCCCCTTATCGTCTTTCTTGTGCTTTTTGTACTTGGGCTGGGTGTAATTGTTTGGATGCTTAAAAAGATTATTGCTTTACCTCGCAAAGCCACAATTTCCATAAAATAAATTAACGACCTCAGCATCTTGCCATTCTGAGCCACAAAATATTCTTTGGCTTCTCCTTCGTTTTTATTTATTTAAGTTAAAATAAAAAAGTCTTGACTCTGTACCTAAGTACAGGTATTATATTATTAAACAAAATATGGAGAACCGTTATGAAAATTGGTGAACTGGCAAAAAGTGCCGGGGTGAACATTGAGACCATTCGCTATTATGAGCGTCGTGGTTTAATCCCTGAGCCTCCTCGTCGGGAATCGGGTTACCGAATCTATTCCGATGAGGACTTACAACGTTTGTTGTTTATTAGAAGAGCCAAGGAGCTGGGTTTTTCTTTGAATGAAATAAAAGAATTACTCACCCTTCGTATGGATCCTGAGACCACAAGTTACGATTTTCATCAGGCCGTTCAAGTAAAATTAGAAAAAATAGAAGAAAAGATTATCGAATTACAGAGAATACATAAGGCCTTGAAAGAGCTTCTTGCCACATGCAATGGCAAGCTCCCTTTGAGCGAATGCCCTATTCTGGAAACACTTGAAAAAGATAATAAATCGAAAATCATAGATTAGCGTTACTTTTTACCTCATCGTACGTTTGCTAAAATGAAATTAAACGGCTTACATTTCCGGAAACAGAACGGGTCAGCATCCGTTTGCCAGGGCTTCGATGGCAGGGGCGATGTTTGCCATGTTATTGGCGCCAAGCATCTATCTTCAGTGTGCTCCTTTTGCTCTTGGAGTTTTGCTTGTCTGGTTCGGTGGTGCTCTGGTAGGATCTGTCTTGGGCGGACTTATTGGTTACTGGGTTCGTTACCGTTTAGCATAGCAATTCATGAGCGTTACTTTTTGCAGTATGCTGCGTTAGCATA
>CAZMEG010000496.1:0-206 GCA_964565205.1 uncultured Cytophagia bacterium | reverse complement strand
ATTTATGGCATTTCTGATTAGCCTTGTTGGTTTGACGACTTCTGCTGTTGCGCATGAACCTCTTTTCGGACTTGGTCCTCATGCGGTTGGTCAATACGCCTGGGCGGTAGAGTCCGAACTGGAGCGGGAACACGAAGGCTGGGCCAATCACTACGAACTGGCTTACGGCGTCACACCCGATATTGTCGTGACCGCAGCCTTCCCGT
>CAZMEG010000495.1:0-3148 GCA_964565205.1 uncultured Cytophagia bacterium | reverse complement strand
GGCTACCCCTCACCGGGAAGAAACTGGAGATTATCGGCTGTTTTTGAATTTTAATAAATTAAATTTTTATTATTGAAAATGAAACAAATCCAAAATTTTGAGTGTTTCCTATCGATAGAATCTTTAATTATTAGATGAGAGGTGAGAGCCATGAAAGATCGAAATCTAATTCTGGTATTTTTAATACTTCTCATCCTACCGACTTTACTATTTGCCCAGCTCAAGCAGGATGAAAAAGTCAACATCGCCAAGGCATTAACCTATCCCACCAAGATTAAAAGCATTTTCAGTTTTTTAGGATTCGACCCAAATAGATTTTCCATGAGTCAGAGTTATTCTTTTTCTTTTACTACGATTGGAGGGAAAACCCTGGGCCAGGGGCTTTATTTAAACACCATGAGCTATCGTCTTGCCAATCCTCTAACCATGTATTTGCAGATTGGTTTTGTTAATCAACCTTTCGGTAGCCTGCGTGAATACAGCAATTTCAATAATAAGCTGTTCATCTCGGGTGCAGGACTCGAATACAAACCTTCGGAAAATTTTAAGGTACAATTTGAATTCAGTCAAACGCCGGGTGGTTTATATTATAATTCATATCATCATCGACCATTTTATGATCAAACCCCCTGGTGGGAAAAGAAAGATAAAAAGAACAACTAATATTTCCAGAATATGACAATTCATTAAAAACAAAGACCGGGATATTTTATCTCGGTCTTTTTTTAGGAGGAGGATGGTGAAACGAAGACGCACATCGCGTCCAGCTAATTGGTCACAATCCAGAACCAAAAAACCTCGAAAGACTAAAAAATCACCCAGGAGTTTTAAAGAGCGAATCTTATCCATCGCAATTGTAGGTCTGGTATTAATCAATCTAACTTTGATCGTTTCTATATTTTCAGATATCCTGTTTTCCTCCCGTGAGATTCCCGCTTCTATGAACGAAGAACCTCAATCTACTGATGAGGTCATCACCGTGGAGGTGCTCAATGCCTGCGGCGTGCAGGGTCTGGCTAATGAAATCGCTCAGTATCTCCGTCACAAAAATTTTGATGTGATGAGTGTGGGTAATTATAAAAGCTTTGATCTGGATAAAACCCTCGTACTGGATCGGGAGTCGGTGAGACGAAAATATGCTAAAAAAGTGGCTAAGGCATTAGGTGTGAACGATCGACAGGTGGTAGAGCAAATTGATAGCAGTCTGCAATTAAAAGTAACCGTGATTATTGGCAAGGATTACCGCAATCTCAAAGTCTATGATGCCATTCGTAAATCTCAATAAGTTTTTGACCGATTAGCCAGGGCGTGCAAAAAGTTTATTCCCTTCTTTATAATTTATGTGTCATACCCCTTTTATTTATTTTTTTTCATCTGGCAAAATATTTTAATCCTAAAATTAAAAAAGGAGTCGCCGGACGAAAAAAGCTTTTTCAGATCCTGGAACAAAAAGTAACCGGTTTTTCCCGTAATCATCCACGTGTCTGGATTCACGCAGCATCTGTGGGAGAGTTTGAACAGGCACGACCACTTATTGATGCGTTAACTAATCAAGTACCTCATATTCAAATTATTCAATCGTTTTTCTCACCCTCAGCTTACGAAAAAATCAGTGAAGTGCCTGGTATACAATGTATCACTTATATGCCCTTTGATAGTAAAAAAAATGCGACTCGCTTTTTAAATATCCTTCAACCAGATTTAGCCGTCTTTGTCCGCTGGGATTTATGGCCAAATCATCTATGGACTTTAAGGAAAAAGCCTGTTCCCGCTTTTTTAATCAATGCCTCATTGCACGATCGTTCATTGCGGAATAAATCTTTACTGAGAGGTTTCAATCTCTCCCTATTCCAGGGTTTTGAGAAAATATTTGTTGTAAGTGAAGAGCAAAAAGACCGGTTTAAACAACTGGGCATAGAGGAAAACTTGATCGTGAGTGGGGATACCCGTTGTGATCAGGTCTGGCAACGAAGCCAGGAGAAATTGGCAGAAGAAACAAGATTGAGGACATTGTTTAAGGATAAACTTGTTTTTATAGCCGGTAGTACCTGGGAAGATGATGAATTGCATTTGATCCCGGGCCTGTCTGAATTGATCCGGAAAAATCCAGAATTTCTCTGTATTTTAGTACCGCATGAACCCACGCCTAAAAACATGCAACGTCTTGGTAACTTACTTAACAAATGGCAGCTCAAATATATTTTTTATTCAGAGCTTATGGAGCAATCCACCCTGGAGGTGCCATGTATTCTGGTGGATCGAGTGGGTATTTTAGCCAATTTATACAAGTTTGCTCATATTGCTTTTGTAGGAGGAGGTTTTGGCCAGGGCCTACACAATGTACTGGAACCGGCAGTATATGGAGTTCCTGTTTTATTTGGACCACAAATTGCTAAAAGCTGGGAAGCTCAGGAGCTGCTCCGTTCAGGAGCCGTGATCCAAATTCATTCAGGTAAACAATTCATTGCAGAAATAAATAAATTGTTAAATAGCCAAGCAAAGCGAAAAGAGATTGGCCGCCGGGCTAAGTCCTGGGTTTTAAGTCACCGGGGGGCAACGGAAATAATATTGAAAGAGATTTTAGATTATATTTAGTCAGGATAATTTTTGCTGGTTATTTAAAGAATTCGAGTGGATCACCTGACCAGCTCTCAGGACTCGGTGAAAGCATCGCGGAGCAGTTCACTCTGTCTTTGAAAGGCAGTGCGGGCATCGGGGGGATTTTTCATGAGGGCAATTTCCTGGCTCAACAGTCGGGCCAGGTACATGGTGTGCGTGGCTTTCTGCTTCGATTCGCGCCTGTAAAGCGGGTGATCTCGATTGATGTAAATGATATTCCCCTGCGTAAAACATTCCGGACCATCTTCACCAAAATGATCCAAACAGCAGGTCACCAGGAAATCAGAAACCCGGATTTTGCGAATGACCGCGCTGGTCGTCAGTTGTTTGACCCGGGGTTTCGGAGCCGGTTTCTCATACGATTCGCTGGTATCGGCTACCCGGGTTTCTTCTTCCTCGTGGGGTTGAGCACTACCATTGGTTTCTTCTATTTCGGTTACTTCATCGCTCTCATGTTCACCTTGCGGGGCAACTTCTCCAGGTTCGCCCACGGCATCGGTGGCTTCCCCAACCGGTAACAGTCCTGTAT
>CAZMEG010000494.1:0-3152 GCA_964565205.1 uncultured Cytophagia bacterium | reverse complement strand
CGTCTCCTTACCATCTTCGCGTCTTTGCGTCTTTATGTGATTTTGCCATTAATCGTTTTGCTTTTTTTGGTTGCGGCTCCGCCGCCTTAGGAATAATGCAGAATAAATTAATTCTATGAAATATCCACGCAAAGAAATAGGTTATTTAAGTTGTAAAAATTAATCAAAATATAATGATTAGCAAAGTAAAAATTATTCTGGCTGACATACAGGATTTTTTTCTGATGAGTTATCTGGCGATGATGCGCGTACCTTCCGTTTTGCGCTATCGTCGGGAAACTCTGGATCAGATGAATTTTATCGGTATCGGAGCTTTGTTGCTGGTTCTGACCGCCTCGCTTTCGGTGGGATTGGTACTGGCCCTGGAATGGGGCACCCGATTGGAACGATTTGGCGCCAAAAATCTCATGGGTCGCATTGTTACCATTTCGGTAATTCGGGAGATCGGGCCTATCATTACCGGACTCATGGTGGCCGGTCGAACGGGCTCTAAAGTGGCAGCAGAACTGGGTTCCATGAAAGTCACCGAACAAATTGAGGCACTTAAAGCTTTCGGCACTGACCCCTTAAGGAAACTGGTGGTACCCCGTCAATTTGCTACGGTAGCGATGATTTTACCCCTGGCCATCCTGGCCGATACCATTGCTATTCTCGGTGGCTATTTTATGGCAACCCTGTTTTTACATACGGATCCTTCTATCTTCTGGATTTCCGCGCTCAACAGTCTCGAACTAAAAGATATCACCATTGGACTCATTAAACCGCTGGTTTTTGGTTATATCATTTCCACGGTCAGTTGTTATTTTGGCATGTACACCCGCGGTGGGGCCGAAGGTGTCGGACAATCAGCCACCCGGGCTGTGATGTATGCCTCGCTTTCGGTACTCATCTGGGATTTTCTTATATCAAAATTTATTATTGCCATATTATGAGAGACAACGGACGAGCACATAAAAAACGAGAATACGTCATTGAACTTGAAGATGTCTATTATTCATACCGGGATACACCGGTGTTAAACGGCGTGAGTTTAAAAGTCCGTAGAAAAGAAAATCTGGTAATCCTGGGAGGGAGCGGAGCTGGTAAAAGCACCATATTAAAAATAATCCTTGGTTTATTAAAGCCTGACTCTGGTCGTGTAAAAATTTTTGGTCAGGACATAACTCAGCTTAATGATCGAGAACTCATGTCAATTCGGCATCGTATGGGCATGGTATTTCAGGGAGGGGCCCTGTTTGATTCTTTGCCCGTCTGGCAAAATGTGGGCTACTGTGCACTGGAAAATCACCATGCCCCGCTACCAATGGTTCAGCAGCTCATTTGTGAAAAGCTCGAATTTGTCAATTTAAGTGAGGCCTACCACAAGATGCCATCTGAGTTGAGTGGAGGAATGAAGAAGCGGGTGGCCATCGCAAGGGCGATTCTGTGCGATCCCGAAATCTTATTGTACGATGAACCTACAGCAGGACTGGATCCCATTGCGTCTAAAGCGATTAATCAGTTGATTGTGCGACTGCGTGATGAAAAATGGGTAAGCTCGGTGGTGGTCACCCATATATTAAAAGATGCCTATGTTGTTGCTGACCGTATTGCCATGCTCAAAGAC
Organism: uncultured Cytophagia bacterium; assembly: GCA_964565205.1. Classification (GTDB taxonomy): domain Bacteria; phylum Zhuqueibacterota; class Zhuqueibacteria; order Oceanimicrobiales; family CAZMEG01; genus CAZMEG01. Next base: position 1,546 of record CAZMEG010000494.1, on the reverse strand, counting down.
GGACAAATTATTTTTGAGGGTATGACAGCAGATTTGCTGCAAACTCGCGACCCTTATGTAAGAGAATTTGTGGAGTAGTATCATGAAATCTTCACAGCTAAAATGGTCAGATTTAAAGGTAGGGATATTGTCACTGATAGCCCTGCTAATTATGGTGGGAATTATCCTGAAAGTGGGTTCCAATGAAAAATTATTTACCAACAAATATACCCTGCGCACTTTTGTTACCAATGTTCAAAATTTAAGCGAAGGCGCCCTGGTTTCGCTCTCTGGTATTAAAGTGGGAACCGTTAAAAAGCTGGAACTTACCCGATTTAAGGGTCAGAATGGCGTCATGGTCTGGCTGGAGATTGATCAGAAAGTGCAGGACAAAATTACAGAGAGTTCTACCGCACGGATCATGACTTTAGGTATTCTGGGAGACAAATATGTGGATATTACCCAGGGTCAAACGGGTGAAGCGCCTTTAAAGGAGGGCGACTTGCTCCGGGGAGTCATCCCGCTGGATGTGGGGGAATTTACCGATAAAGCCGCCCAGACTCTCGATTATCTCAACGCCATTTTAGCCAGTGGAAAATCCATTGCTCACAAAATGGATCAGGGCCAGGGCCTGATTGGAATGCTTTTGAATGATCCCAAATTCGCCCGGCAATTCAGTAATTTGTTGCAGACCACAACTAGATTGCTGGCAGCTTTGCAAAGTAACCAGGGTAGTTTTGGCAAACTTCTCAACGATTCTCGCCTGTATGAAAATCTTGTTGCCATTACCGAGGATTTTAACCAGATCTCATCTCAAATAGCCACCGGTCAGGGTACGCTGGGAAAATTAATTGCCCAGCCTGCTCTATACGATAACCTGGAATCCTTCACCGCCCGTGCCGACACTTTGGTCAATAAACTTAATAACGGTGGGACTACCGGTCGCTTGCTCAACGACGCCCAGCTTTATGAAGAAGTGGCCCAATTGCTTAACGACATGCAGGCCCTCATGCAGGACATGAAAGCCAATCCACGCAAGTATATTCATTTGAAGGTGTTTTAAAATTGCTGGTAAATCAAAGCCAGATGAAAACCATTTTGTTAAATTCGAAATTCTAAACTCGAAATACGAAACAAATCCAAATTACCTGAATTCTAAATAAAGAAACATTTTTCTAAAATAAGAAATGCGGGACACATCATGGCTAAGCTCAATATAATAGAACAAGAATTATTAAAATCTTACAAATTAAAAGCAGGGATACACAACTTTCTCTTGAAGTGACAAAAAGACCTTTTTGGGTCAAATAACGTTACCATTACAAATCAACGTTCGTTCTAATCAGCTAACATTTGCATTTGCATCAGTTGACGCGAGGGCTATTCTTAATTAGCCGGTTTTGATGTGTTTCGAAAACTTCTTTGGAGTGGGAAAGTCAGGTGTCCTGACGTCCTCGCGCATTTGAGCATTTTGTTAGACTAATAAAATGAATGACAATGAAAGAGGCAATTTCTGGAAAACTTTACACACTCTCGGTATTCCTTTTTGTGGTAATTCTTAATACCC
>CAZMEG010000493.1:0-3173 GCA_964565205.1 uncultured Cytophagia bacterium | reverse complement strand
GGATGACGAACAAGGAATGAAGAACGCCGAAGGAAGATTTATTTCATCATTCGGCATTCTTTGTTCAGGGTTCATAATTCAAAGAGGTGGGCTTTTAGTTAGTTGTTTGTTGTCAGTTGAGTATTTCGTGTAACTAATGAAGGGATTGTTATATTAGACTGACCACCGATCTCTTCATGAGTAAAATGGCGTTTTAAATATTTTACAAGTGATGCCACGTCCTTGTAAATCTGGCCATTCAGGAGTTCCTGATTTAAACCTTTCGCCAGTAAATTTATTTTTTCAAAAGTATGATAATTCGTTCCCTTGGGTTTTATGGGAACAATGGAATTATTTGTCAACAAAGGATCTGTATTTTCAGTAATCAGGCCCTGCTCAATAGCTCGTTGGTAATCCATGGTTCCGGGAATGGGGGAGAAGGTTGCCAGGCGTATTTTCACACCCTGGGCATGTACAAACGCCATGCTCCACAACATTTCTTCAAGGGTTTGCCCTGGCAATGCAATCATGACATAAGCGTCAAGTTCACCTGTTTTATAACCCGCTTTATATAAATTATTTACTGCTCGTACAAATGACTCATTACTAACTTTTTTACTCATATCAAATTTTTGTCGTTCAGGGTTTGCAGATTCGTAACTTAATCGGATAGTTTTAAAATTTGCCCGATACATCAATTCAGCAATATCTTCTTGAATTAATTTACACTGCAGGCCATTAGGTGTATGGAAATTGACAGGTAAGTTTATTGCGAGGATTTTTTCCAGGATCACAGACAGATGTCTCCTGTAATTTGTCAGTAACGCATCGTCGTAAAAAGCTATTTCGTCCACACAGAGTTTCTTAACATAATATTCAAGTTCATGAACTACATTTTCGGGATAACGCCAGCGATAGGGTCCTGATACAATACGGGAGGCACAAAAACTGCAGGTTAGAGGACAACCGCGGGAGGTTAAAATAGTTGCAAAACCCAGGCGATCATATAAATCAAAAGCCGGCCAGGGCAAAGCATCTAAACTGGTTGGAAAATTTTTGTACTCCCGTTTAATTCCACATAAAGAATCGACAAGTTGCAGAGCTTTTAATTCTGCTTCACCGGAGACCACAAAATCGGCGCCACTGTGCTGAATAGCATGCTCGCGACACAGTGTTGCATAGATACCACCCAAAGCAACTGGAACATCGGGCCATTGTTGTCGAATTTCGTTTATGGCCTGTTGCACACCGGGATACCAGTAGGTCATCCCTGAAGTCACCAGCACTACGTCCGGTTTGCGCAAATGGCTTAATTTTGATCGGAATAATGAGAGAGGCAAGCCATAACGGGCATAATTCCTGGGTACGTCGCGGTAAATATGGGGCTTCTCAATAATCTCTCGATGAAATTTTCCTGTTTTGAAAAATCGATTTCGGGGTTCACGAAGTTGTTGGTATTCCAGTAATTCTTCATCATAGCGGTCCAAACAATCAATTAAGGAAATTTCATATCCGGCTTCTTTTAAGACAGCGCCAATATAAAGCAAACCCAGTGGTTTTAACCAGAAGTCATAAGCAGCAAAATCTGTAATCCAGGGATTAATTAATAATACATGAGGCATGGCAACCTATTTTAACGCAGCGATGATTAAATAAACATCATCATTGATGGGTTTTGGAGAATAATCTTTAATGCTTCGAGTAATGGATTTTATCATTTCCTGGGGGGACAAATAGACGCTGGACTTGAAAAAATTTATGAATCCATTAATACCCAGTTGCTTACCGTTTTTGTCTTCCACTTCTATAATACCGTCCGTGTACATGATGATTTTATCTTCAGGGGCGATTAGAGTGCTGTCCTGAGTAAATTTATTTTTATCTTTTTTTTCATACCCGATGATTACGTTTTGAGATTCTAATTTTTCAAAATGATTATCTTTACTGCGCCATAAAATGATAGCCGGATGGGCACTGCCAGCGTAGGTGAACAACCCCTTTTTTAAATTGACCACTCCGGAAAACATGGTGAGAAACATAGCCATGCCATCGAAAGCTTCAAAAATAAAATTATTGACGCTGTGTAAAATAGCATGGGGTTCTCGTTTCTCCCGGACCAATTTACGGATTTCACTACAGATTCGATTGACCAGTAAAGCGGCGGTAATGCCATGTCCGGTTACATCTACCAGGGTTAAATAGACATTGTCCCGTCCGTCGTAGTAAATATCGGCAAAATCTCCCCCCACACCGATCATGGGCATGTGTAGTACATGAACTTCGAAGTTGGGGAGACGCAGTGGTTCAGGAATAAGGCTTTTCTGTACCTGCTGGGCTAATTTCAAATCCTTGTCAATCATTTCCTGCTTGGCCCGTAATTCGGCTTCCTGCTGGGCAATTTGCAGACGAAAATTACGTCTCTCCAAAGCTTTGTTGACTTTGAGGCGGAATTCTTCCAGGTCAATGGGCTTGGTTAAATATTCGAAAGCCCCCAGTTTCATCGCTTCCACAGCACTGGCGATGCTTCCGTGGCCTGTCAATATGAGCACCTCGGTAGTTTCGCATTTCTTTTTCACCTGCTTTAAAACCTCAATGCCCCCCACTTCTTTCATATGCAGATCAGAAATAACCAGTTCATAATCCTGTTTTTGTAATTCATCCTGAACCAGTTTACCATCGTGTAAACAGGTCACTCGATGTTTGTCTTTTTTTAAAACCTCAGATAGTAAATAAGTAATGGTTTTATCGTCATCAACGACTAAAATTTTGGCCATGATTATCTAATCGATTAATTTTTCAATTGTTCCCGGGTTAATTGAACGACCACTCCACTTAATGCTATGATGCCCACCAGATTTGGAATGGCCATCATACCGTTTAAAATATCTCCGATATTCCAGACGAATTCAACTCTTGTGATTCCGCCTAAAAAAACCATCAGGCAGAATGCCCAGCGATAGAATCTCCTGATCTTAAAACCGAATAAATAAGTAAAACATTGCTCGCCGTAATAGGGCCAGCTTATTAATGATGAATAACCAAATAATAAAGAACTCAACAGAACAATCCACCCACCAATATACGGGAGTGTACTATTAAAGGCCTGAGCGGTTAGGGCGGTACTGGTTTGACCTGAACCAACCACTCCAGTAGTTAATATCGCCAAAGCGGTCATAGTGCAGATGACCAGAGTA
>CAZMEG010000492.1:0-3176 GCA_964565205.1 uncultured Cytophagia bacterium | reverse complement strand
ATTATAGGATAGGAGTAGTATTAAAATGATTTTTAGAGAAGAAATTGAAATTGATTCAAGGCTATTTTCTATTGAAACTGGAAAAGTAGCCAAGCAAGCAGATGGATCTGCGTGGGTTCAATTTGGTGATACCATTATTTTAGCTACGGCTGTTGGTGCAGAAGAACCTACTGAGGGTCTTGACTTTTTCCCATTAACGGTGGAATATCGCGAAAAAGCTTATGCCGCTGGTAAAATTCCCGGTGGATTTTTTAAACGAGAGGGAAAACCGAGCGACAATGAAATTTTAAATGCACGTTTGGTCGATCGATCGATTCGTCCTATGTTTCCTGATGGTTACAAGAATGAAGTCCAGATAATAATTAATGTTCTCTCAGCGGACAAAGAGAACGATCCGGATGTGCTCGCTATTACCGGCGCCTCGGCTGCATTATGTCTCTCGGATATCCCCTTTAATGAACCTATTGCAGGGGTTCGTGTTGGAAGAATAAATAATCAATTTGTGTTAAATCCGACTTTTGAACAGATTGAACAAAGCGACATAAATCTGGTAATTGCTGGCAGTAAAGATTCAATCATCATGGTTGAAGGCGAAGCCTTAGAAATAAGTGAACCCGATATGCTGGCTGCCTTACAATTTGGGCATGAAAATATTAAGACTTTAATTGCCCTGCAGGAGAAGTTGATTGAAAAAGCTGCTAAACCAAAACGTGAATTTGTAAAAGAAGAATTTCCTGAAGAACTGGTCAGTAAGGTTCGCGAACTTGCTACGGGACGCATTCCTGAGATTTTAAATATTTCGGATAAAAAAGAGAGAAGAAGGTCGCTCAAGAACCTAATTGAAGAATTAACCGATAGCCTTTCTGAACAATTTCCTGAATCAGTATCACAGATCGGACAAATTGTACATGAAATTGAGCGAGAAATTGTCAGAAATCGCATCGTGAATGAAGGTAAACGTTTAGATGGCCGAGGGCTGGAAGATATCCGCCCAATCACCTGTGAAGTAGGTGTGTTACCCCGGGTGCATGGCTCGGCTTTATTTACTCGTGGTCAAACCCAGGCTCTGGCTTCCACAACGCTGGGCACCAAAATGGATGAACAAAAAATGGAAGAGCTGGAAGGTGAATTCTGGAAGAGCTATATGTTGCATTACAATTTTCCGCCTTTCTGTGTAGGAGAAATTCGTCCCATCCGAGGCGTAAGTCGCCGAGAGATCGGTCACGGTGATCTGGCTGAACGATCTTTAAAGCCGGTCATTCCATCTGAAAGCGAATTTCCATATACTATTCGCATCGTTTCTGACATTTTGGAATCCAATGGCTCTTCTTCCATGGCCACGGTGTGTGCCGGTTCTTTATCTCTGATGGATGCCGGGGTGCCTATTAAACATCACATCGCTGGCATAGCTATGGGTTTAATTAAAGAAGATGATAAATTTTTAATTCTCACCGATATTCTCGGCGATGAAGATCATTTGGGGGATATGGATTTTAAGGTGGCCGGTTCAAGGAAGGGTATCACAGGTTTCCAGATGGATATCAAAGTAAAGGGTATCCCAATTGAAGTTATGCAGGAGGCTCTTGAGAAAGCTAAAGAGGCTCGCATGAAAATATTGGATATTATGGATCAAACCATTGCAAAGCCCCGACCTGAAATCTCTCCTTATGCCCCGAAAATTATCAATTTTAAAATAAATATTGAAAACATTGGCCTTGTAATAGGACCCGGAGGCAAAACCATACGCGATATTTCAGAAAAAACCGGTGCTACAATCCACATCGATGACGACGGTACGGTGAGTATCGCTGCTACAGATGCAGAGAGTGGTAAAAAGGCCAGGAAAATGATAGAAGCCCTGGTTCAAGAACCAGTAGCGGGCCAAGTGTATTTAGGTAAAGTAAAAAAGATTACCAACTTCGGTGCATTTGTTGAGATTTTACCCGGCAAAGAAGGTTTACTTCATATCTCCGAAATAGCACCTTATCGAATTAACCGAGTTGAAGACTTCCTTAAAGTAGGCGATGAGATTGAAGTGAAATTAATAAAAATTGATCACCAAGGTAAATTGGATTTAAGTCGAAAAGCATTGTTAAAAGAACAAAGACCTGACAAAAAATCTGAAAAATCCTTCAAACACTAAGGCCCCCAATTCTTCTATGGATAAAAACAAAACCCAGTATAAAAAAACTCGATTAGATAACGGCATTCGAGTGATTTCAGAGAAAATCCCATACGTTCGTTCCATTTCGATTGGTGCCTGGTTAACGGTTGGATCAAGAGATGAAAACGCAAGCAATAATGGAATTTCCCATTATATAGAACACATGATGTTTAAGGGAACGAAAAATCGAAAGGCCTATGAAATTGCAGAAAGTTTAGAATCTGTGGGCGGACAAATCAATGCGTTTACCAGTAAAGAGTTGACCTGCTACTATGCCCACATCCTCGATGAGCATCTGGAGATCGCAGTCGATGTAATTTCCGACATTTTAATCAATTCCGTTTTTGATGAACAGGAAATGGAAAAAGAAAAACAGGTTATTGTGGAAGAAATTAACAATATGGAAGACACCCCGGAAGAAATGATTCATGAATTGTTCATAAAAGACCTTTTCCCCGATCATCCATTGGGCTTTTCTACTCTTGGTACAAGAGAGAATGTGTGGGGTTTTACCCGGCAAGATATTTACGATTATTTAAGCAGAAATTATGCGAAAAATAGACTGGTAATCGCTGCGGCGGGTAATGTGGACCATGATAAATTAGTTGAACTGGTAGAAACAAAGTTTGTTGAATTCCACAACTCCGTGGATAGAGTACTTTATCCTCCCAATGGACCCCGCCAGGGTGAAAATATCATTAAAAACGGTGGTATTCAGGCCCATATTTGCCTTGGCACTCTGGCCTACTCTTATCGTGATCCTAAAAAATTCCCACTCCTAATCCTCAACACATTGCTCGGAGCAGGGATGAGCTCAAGACTTTTTCAAAATATTCGAGAAAAACATGGCCTGGCGTATTCAGTGTATTCCTTCATTGATTTTTTATTCGATACAGGCCTGTTTGGGGTTTATATTGGTACGGATAAGAATAAAATAGGCGCTTCTATCGAGCTAATTAATAAAGAATTAGAAGATTTGAAAAAGAATCCCGTCTCTAAGGAAGAACTGGAA
>CAZMEG010000491.1:0-3183 GCA_964565205.1 uncultured Cytophagia bacterium | reverse complement strand
GTCGTCTGAAAACGACTCCAGAAATTCCAGGCATTTTTAGATGACTCGAGCTTTTTCGTCAGGAATTTGAATCTCTGAAAAATTGTCGGGAACAGCGTCTACAACCTATAAGATAGAGTCGGTCCATGACCGAAATATATTGGAATAAAACCGATGGTTTTTTAGACAGCCTAAAATCATTCATCCAAATGTTATCGGGGTTTTACGGCATGCCCTTGTTTTTATCTTGAACTTTACCATTCAAATAACTATATTTGTTGCAGTTTTAAATAAATAAGGAGGTTGGAAGTATGGCAGATTTTGTCACCGTTGCCAAAGTAAACGATTTACAACCTGGCGACTGCAAAGTCGTTGAGGTTAAAGATAGATCGCTGGCTTTGTATAACGTAAACGGTGAATTTTTTTGTACCGATAATATCTGCTTACATCGGCAGGGGCCGCTGGGGGAAGGGGAACTGGAGGACGATATTGTAACCTGTCCCTGGCATGGCTGGCAGTACAACGTAAAAACCGGTGAATGTCTGTTTGATCCGGATTTGAAGCTGGAAACTTTTGAAGTGAGAATCCAGGGTGATGAAGTTCAGGTCAAAGTTTGAACAATTTTTTATAAATCTGGAAGAAAAAAATTGAATAAAACTGACCTTACACAAAAAATCAAACGTCGTGCACAAGAGCTTGGCTTTGATCTCGTTGGGGTAGCACCGGTAGAACCCTTTCCAGAGCTGGCTTTTTACAAAGAATGGATTGAAGCGGGCTATGCGGGTAAAATGGAATACATGACACGTGATGTGGAAAGACGTACCGATGTGACCAGAGTGGTACCGGAGGCCAAATCTGTTATTGTTTGTGCCATGAATTATCACACCGATTACCCTTTATCCATTGAAATGAACGACCCTGCACGGGGCTGGATTTCAAGATATGCCTGGGGAGATGATTATCATGAGGTACTGCAAAACAGACTCAAGCAATTGCTCGATTATATCCGAACAGAATGCCCGGAAGACGTAATTGCCAAGATTTATGTGGACACGGGTCCTGTGGTAGATCGGGTGTATGCCAAATATGCTGGAATTGGCTGGTTTGGCAAAAATACCTGTATTTTAAATCAGGAACTGGGGTCCTGGTTTTTTCTCGGTGAAATCATCATAAATCTGGAATTGGATTATGATTACCCGGCGCCTGATCGTTGCGGGAGCTGCAATCTTTGTCTGGAAGCATGTCCCACGGAGGCCCTGCTTGAGCCCTATATTCTCGATGCGCGTCGCTGCATCTCTTACTTAACCATTGAACTACGCGATGAAATTCCGATACCGCTGCGTGATCATATGGGCCATCATATTTTTGGTTGTGACATCTGTCAGGACGTGTGTCCCTGGAATCGAAAAGCCCCTGTGACTCAGGAACCTTCATTTCAACCCAGAGAGGGTCTGTTCCATCCGGACCTCGAAGCCATGGCCAGCATGACCCTGGAAGAGTTTCGCCAGACCTTTAGAAAAAATCCGGTGAAACGGGCTAAATATCGTGGGTTTTTAAGAAATGTGGCCGTCGCTATGGGGAATTCGGGTGAACCAAAGTTTTTACCTATATTAAAAATCCTGAGCCAGGACGAAGATGAACTGGTAGCCAGTCATGCTCGCTGGGCCATGGAAAAAATTAAAAATACAACACATAAACAGGCGAAAATATCTGTTCAAGAAACCATAGAAGTAGAATCGTGAGCAAAATATTTGAAGTCCCGATTTTTCCTTTGCCAAACGTGGTCTTTTTCCCAAAGACTTTACTCCCGTTACATATATTTGAAACCCGCTATCGAATTATGGTTCAGGATGCCCTGTCTGGAAAAAATAAAATCGCTATGGTGCTTTTAAAAGAAGGTTGGGAAAAAAATTATTTCGGCTGTCCGGCAGTCTATTCCGTTGGTTGTGTGGGAGATATTCAGTTTTCAGAATTACTCACAGATGGTAAATACAATATTATGCTTTACGGCTTACACCGCATCAAAATCATTAAATTTCTGCAGAATGAACCTTATCGAATAGCCAGGGTTAAATCTTTACAGGATGCCCACTTTGATCTCGAACATTTTAATGAAAAAGTTGAAGCAGAAAATTTCATTTTTCTGGTGCGTCGATATCTCAAAGAAATGGGCATAAAAAATGTAGACGAATATTTACGAGTTAAAGTACAAACCCATTCCCTGGAATCCATTATGAACCATGTGGCCACGTTTCTGGATTTAACGGTTTATGAAAAGCAAGAGTTACTGGAAATGGATTCATTGCAAATGCGCTATTTAAAACTCAAGCAACATGTTGAAAATCGCCTCATGGCTGTGACCGTGGCCAAAAGGGTGAAGTTTGTACCGGAAGACCCAAGATTAAATTAAATTATGAAGGTAAAATTAAAATTCTTTGCGCAACTCAAAGAAGCTGCCAGATGCAGTGAAAAGGAAGTGGAAATGGCCGCCGGTGCCCGTGTGGCCGATCTTGCCCGCCTGCTGGGGGAACAATTCCCTGAAATAGACAAGTATTTAAATACCGTGAGTTTTGCTGTGGATAATGAATACGCGACCCCCGAAACTCCTTTACATGAAGGTTGTGAGGTAGCTTTAATTCCGCCGATCAGTGGAGGTTAATGATGGTCCAACTGGTGGAAGAAAAAATCCGAATTGACGAAATCTTAGACCAGATGGAAGATCATTCCACGGGAGCGGTGGTTCTGTTTTTAGGTCGGGTTAGAAATCATGCTGAAGGTCGTCAGGTAAAAGCTATGGACTATGAGGCCTACTCAGAAATGGCACTTAAAAAGTTAGCTGAAATTGAAAGAGAAGTACAAAAGCGCTGGCCAGTTACGCGTATTGTCATGGTGCATCGAACGGGACATTTACAATTGGGAGAAGTCAGTGTAGCCATTGCTGTTGCCAGTGCTCATCGCCGGGATGCTTTTGAAGCCTGTCGATTTGCCATCGACACTTTGAAAAAAGTGGTGCCCATCTGGAAAAAAGAATATTTTACCGATGGTGAATCCTGGGTGGAGGGCGTGATCCCAGAAAGTTAAGATGAGGATTGACGGTCAGTCGAACCCCTGGAGGGATGGAATATTGGAGTGTTGGAGTACTGGAAGATTGGTCATTTTCTTGATACTTCACCACTCCAATAACTCCATTAATCCATTGTATGT
>CAZMEG010000490.1:0-3186 GCA_964565205.1 uncultured Cytophagia bacterium | reverse complement strand
CTTCTGCTTTCTTTTTTTTTATATTTGGAATAGAAATTTTTTGCATTTCGAACTTCTGTGTGACTTTTTAATCTGAGTGTAGTGTAAAAATTTTTAATTATCTTACTTGCCCAGCAAAGCGGAACACATCTGTGTTTGACCGGCATAAAACAGACATCGCGTCCAGATGCGAGCTAATACGTAAACCTGGCTAACAAGAAAAGCCAGAAAAATGGTTAGCCAGGAAGATTGAGTAGCTCCAGGGGCTATCAGCCCATAAAGCAGCATTAAAATTACCCACACAATTCCGATGGTGAAATATAACCCATAGGTTTTTCCCAGACTGGAAAAAACCGTTTTTACGGCATGAACTGGAATGGTAAAAACATTTTTGTGGTCACGCAGCACTGTGATGATTTTCCCATAATCAAACCAGAGATTAACGCTCCACACTAACAGCCAGACGAGGAGATATTTTATCAGAGTGTAAGCAAAATGAACCCGTTCGTCGATGGTTTCCCTGGTTAGATTGTTTACCAGATTGGTTAAACCGGTAAAAATGAATTTAAAAATGATAAAATAGAGGATCCCGGCCATGATGGCAAGGATCAGCAATCTGGGAAAAAATCGAGCCGCCTGACTCAGGAAGTTGTTCTGACTTTCCTGTTGTGAATAAACTGAAATTAGGCCGCCGGCAAAAAAAGCCCACATGAGAAGATAAACGATTCCCACCCCAACTACTGCGGGGTAGTTCTTTAAGATCCCCCCTTTTAAAAAGGCGTCCAATCCATTCAACACAGCTCCGATGCCCACGACACCGGGATCAAATGTGGATGCTAAACCCTTGGCCTGCGCAGAAAAACTTCGGTACCAGAGTCCGTCAAAACTGTTGACTAATTTTTCGGCCACCAGACTTTTCCCCAGTGAGGTCTGAATGGCTTGCATCACTGAAAGGCTCAACACAAAAACAAGTAGAAAATTTACCAAATATATAAGTAGAAGATATCTTTTATTACCATTTACACCTTTAATTCCTTGAATAAGAGCTTTTAAAATATTCATTTTTTAATCCTCGTTTTTTAATAGATCCACAATCTTCCAGTACAATTTATTAAGAAAAGAAAGCAAAGAATTCAATTAGGTTTTGTAGCCAGGCCATCCATTTGGAAGCCCACTTAATAGCCGCTTTTTTAGCCTGAGGTTTACTGGTCCAGGAGTTATTAGTATAATTAACATCCAGGACTAATTTGTGTTGTGGATCGACTTCCACTTTTTCGATTTTGGCGGACTTAAGATAATCGAAGCGCGCCCAGCGATCCTGGCCGTCCCACTGCTCCTGGATTTCTTCACCATTGGAAAAGGTAATTTTGACATCCACAGGAAAAGTGGCTTCCCCCCAGCGTCGTACAAATACAGTGGAGTCATATTCTTTACTATTCTTGCTATTTTTTTCTGGTGGTGAAGTACCATTACCTTCTTTAATAGTGAGTTCCCCTTCTTTTTCCAGATATCCTTTGATCTCGCCAACTGGCCTCGACTTAACCTGTCCCACTGCATAATCGAATACATTTGAGCTGTTGTAGGTTTGTTCAAAGTACCAGCTTAAATCTTTTCCGCTAACCTCATTAACGATGGCAAAGAAGTCCTGGGGTTTGGGATGTTTAAATTTCCAGCGATCGAAGTAAGTAGACATAATTTTCTGAAAGGTTTCCCAGCCCAGGAAATTTTCCAGGGTTCGGAGCATCATGGCCGGTTTTCCATAGGAATTGAGTCCATAGGCATTAGGACCGTATTGCCACGATTTCCTGGACATACGATCCAGTTTGAGCATAGAGCGGAATCCATCGTAACGGTCCGCTCCTGCGGTACGTTCAGCCAGCGGTACAGACGAAAAAACCACCGGAATGAATCCCTCGAAATATCGCCGCACCAGCACCGGATTGGGATAGGTATGTTCCAGGGTGCGGGTAGTGGAATAGGTGTTAAAACCTTCATCGAGCCAGGCATGTTCAAATTCATTATTGGCAATGATGCCATACCAGAACTGGTGACCACATTCATGAATGGTTACACTTTCTGGAGAACGAGCCTGAAGGGGCGAAAGCCAGCGTGTGCCACCGGTAAATAAGGTGGGGTATTCCATGCCACCGGTGCGGGAACCATAAGCCGGGTCCACAACCGTGATGTGCCGATAAGGATAGGCGCCCCACCAGCTTCCATAATATTTTAAAGCTGCTTTTGTGGCGGCAAAATAGCGATCCTTTTTATCCAGATGATCGGGCATCAATAATAAGCGGATATCCACCGCAGGAAGTCCATCTTCTTCAAATCGGTCGGTGAATACCTTGAAATGGGGACTGGTGGTCCAGCTAAAATCGTGTACATCTTCCTGATAATAGTGATGTGTGGTGGTACCATCGTCGTTATCTATTTTTTCTACTTCCCAGCCTGTAGCGCCGACAATCCAGCCCTTGGGAACGGTCAGTTTAACATCGTACACGCCGAAGTCGGCATAAAATTCTGTCTGTATGAATTGATGACAATTCCATTCGCCGTTTTCTTCAAATACACCGATTTTAGGGAACCATTGAGCGATGAAAAAATAGTCCCCCCGTGCCCCGGTACGGGCAAATGTTCGAGGCACCTTCGATTGCCAGCGGATTTTCAAACGAATGGTCTCTCCTGGTGGTACCGGGTGTGGGAGTTCTACCCGAAGAACCGTACGATCATCTGGATTGCCATCATCTGGTTGAATGTAACTCATTTGATCTGAGAGATCCTGACTACCTTCATTTTCCACCATTTCAATGGATTGCACATCACAGTAGGCCCAATCGTTTGCGCGGTAGTCGTTGAATTTATAGTTCCAGTAACGCACCGATTTGAAAAATGAACTTTGATTATTCCGCCAGGCATTGTAATAAAGATGAAAGCGCAAATCGTAAGCAGGGAAATTGGTAGTGTTCCGCCACGTTAAAATTTCTTCCCCATGAATTAACCGGTTCTTCACATCTAATTTTACCTCCATCGTATAATTAGCTATCCGTTCACTGAATGGAGGTGTGTTCTTAAATGAATCAGGAATTTGTTGTGCTATAACAGAGGAATTGAATAAAAAAAACAAAAACAGGAAAGAGCCGAGTTTATTATACATGAATTACCCTCCTTATGATTTTTTTATTTTCTTGAATCAATTTCACCATGGTG
>CAZMEG010000489.1:0-3210 GCA_964565205.1 uncultured Cytophagia bacterium | reverse complement strand
TTGATGTTTAAAAAACTCGATCTCAAATTTTGCTAAAAAAGCAAAGTTTTTGGGGGTAATAGAATAAAATCATCCATAACTCATTCTTCCACTAATTCATCACTCCTCTTTGCGTAGCGCCGTACCCGCCATATTTTTTTTATTTACTTCTTCCGGGAAATAGTTACTTGAAATTGGCTTTTTTTGTTATTAATTTAATTAAAAATGAACCTAAAAACTGAACAAAGTCGCTGGGAAAGGCAATTTCAACTTTTTTATAATGCTTTTCTCCACTCCACCGATGCCATTCTATTCACAGACCTTGATGGGGTGATCATCGATGTGAATCCGGCCTTTACAAAGATTTTCGGATGGTCACGGGAAGAAGCCATCGGTAAAAATACCAACATATTAAGATCTTCCAAAACCTCTAACGAGTTTTACCGCCAGATGTGGGAGTCGATTATTAAGAAAGGTAGCTGGCAGGGAGAAATTATTAATCGCACAAAACAGGGAAAAGAGATTCCCGTCTTCCTGTCCATTACCCCCATTTATCTTGAGGGTGAAAAAATCGGTTATATGGGCATTGAGATCGATATCACTGAGAAGAAAAAGATCGAAAGACAGTTGTTGCAGGAAAAGCGCTTTACCGAATCCATTATCGAAACGGCTAACAGCTTAATTGTGGGGCTTAATCAAAAAGGGGAGATCATCATCTTCAATAAAAAATGTGAGGAGGTTACCGGTTATAAAAAGGAAGAAATTTTGGGGAAGAACTGGTTTGAGATATTTCTGCCTGAAAGATGTCGTCCCGATGTAAACGAAGTTTTTGAAAAAATCACCGCCGGTGAGCTAAAATCGTACTACGAAAATCCTATTCTGACAAAAAGTGGAGAGGAGCGCTTAATTGCCTGGTCTAACACTCCTATTTGGGATGAACAGCAAAACATTATCGGGGCACTGGGGATTGGCCAGGATATTACCGAACAAAAAAAACTGGAGCAGCAGGTTTTTCAAGCGGAGCGGTTTGCCATTATTGGGAAAATGGCGGCTAAAGTGGCTCATGAAATTCGAAATCCCCTTTCATCCATTAGTTTGAATGCTGAGCTTCTTGAGGATGAATTGATCAGTTTCAAAAATTGTGATACGGAAGAAGCTCGATCGTTGCTTAAATCGATTATGGCCGAGGTGGATCGTGTAGCGGCTTTGACGGAAGATTATTTACAATTTTCCCGTTTGCCGGAATCGCATCCCGTTAAAGGCGATCTGGAAGATTTAATCACCAATCAAGTAAAAATCATGTCACCTGAATTTAAGCAGAAAAATATTCGTGTGGAAATGCAATTTAAAAAGAGATTAACTTCAGTAAAATTTGATAAAGTGCAGATGCGCCGGGTTTTTTTGAATTTGTTTAAAAACGCCATCGATGCCATGCCACGGGGAGGGGACTTAAAAATTACTACGGATGTGCTCAATAATCATGCAATTATCACTGTTGAGGACACGGGCACAGGTATTACCCCCTCCGAAGTGAAAAAAATATTTCAACCTTTTTACACCACAAAGGAATTTGGCACAGGTTTAGGTCTGGCCATCATTCAGCAGATTATTCATGAACATAAGGGTAAAATTCACTGTGAAAGCCAGGAGGGTAAAGGAACGAAATTTGTCCTTGAATTACCAATGGATTAATGAGAGGAGGTAGGAATCCTTGAGTGCAAAATCTATTTTAATCGTTGATGACGAAGCCAGTGTGAGGCAATCACTGGAGAAAACCATAAGCAAAGCCGGTTATGTGGCCCACACGGCAGCCACCTCGGAAGAGGCTTTGAAAGTTCTGGATAAACATCCAGTGGATATTGTATTAACTGATTTAAAAATGCCCGAAACGGATGGCATCACTCTGCTTAAGAAAATTAAGAAAAAATATTCTGAAATCGAAGTTATTGTATTAACTGGCTATGGGACCATTGAGACGGCTGTGGAAGCCATGAAAGAAGGTGCCTACGATTTCATCACAAAGCCGTTCAAAAAAGCGGTTATTTTAAATACCATTGAACGTGCTGCCGAACGCCAGAATTTAACCCGCGAAAATATCTATTTGAAAGCCCAACTGGCTAAAACTCCTACATACACTGAAATAATTGGCAGCAGTGAAGCCATGCGTAAAGTGCTGGAAATGGTGGATCGCGTGGCTCCGCTTATTTCCACAGTTTTGATTACCGGTGAAAGTGGCACGGGTAAAGAACTCATTGCCCGCATCATTCATCAGAAGAGCCCTCGCGCGAAAAAACGTTTTGTGCCGGTAAACTGTGCGGCTATTCCTGAAAACCTCATCGAGAGCGAACTTTTTGGTCATGTGAAGGGAGCCTTCACGGGGGCTATGCGCGATAAGCAAGGATTATTTAAAGTGGCCGAAGGAGGTACGCTATTTCTGGACGAAATCTCCAGTGTACCTCTCACTTTACAGGTAAAGCTGCTCCGCGCCATCGAGTTAAAAGAGATTCTACCGGTAGGGAGTACCAACCCGCAAATCATCGATGTCCGTATTATCGCTGCCACCAATCGAGATTTAAAAGAGGAGGTTGAAAACGGTAACTTTCGTGAAGACCTCTATTATCGTCTCAACGTGGTGGGTATTCATATTCCACCATTAAGAGAACGACTTGAGGATATCCCCGAATTAGTAAATCATTTCATTAAAATTTACAATGTGCAGTTGAAAAAGCAAATAAAAGGGGTTTCTCAAGCCGTGCTTAATGCCTTTTTGCAATATCCCTGGAAGGGCAACGTGCGTGAGTTGGAGAATGTGATAGAACGTGCTATGATCCTTTGTGATGGGGAAATCCTTGATATGCAACATTTCCCACAATTTTTTTCCAAAAGCGAAATCGAATCCTCTTCACCAGGTGGTTTGAAAGAATCCTTTAAAAGATTTGAACGGGATATGATCCTGAAGGCTCTAAAAATGTCTGGTTATGACAAGGGCAAAGCCGCTGAATTATTAGGCATGAGCCAATCTACGCTTTATCGAAAAATGAGCGAACTGGGAATTCCAGTAAGAGAAAATAGAGTTTCTTAAAATTAAGAAGTAATAATTCTCTTTTTGCATAAATAAGAAAACTAAGTCAGTTTTAATTAAAAATTTTTTCGCCTGAATAATTCGTAAAATTTTTAAAATTTACTTTCTGTAATTAGGTTCAGGAATTTTGGAGTGAAGGATTACTGGAG
>CAZMEG010000488.1:0-3212 GCA_964565205.1 uncultured Cytophagia bacterium | reverse complement strand
TTGAAACAAATAAGGGAGTCATTTATGGAAAAAGAAAAAGCCAACGGAAAAGCAGAAGAGGAATTAAAAGAAAAAATCCGTAAGGGCTTTATGGTTGAATCGGAAGAAGATATGACCCCTGGTTATAAAGAAGCATTAATTACCCAATTAATGGTGCAGGGGGACACAGAGTTGATGAGTGCCCCGGCTTATTATTTAGCCTCCCGGGATGCCCCCACCATCAACAGTCGAATTGCCGTGACGGCCATCATTCATGATGAACTGGGTCATGCTAACATAGCCTATCGATTGCTTGAAGATCTGGGCATTGATAAACACTGGCTCATTTATGGTCGTGAGCCCCACGAATTCAAACATCCTTACGGCTTTGATCAGCCTCTGGAAAACTGGGCTGAAATGGTGGTAGCCAATGGCTTTTTCGATCGCGCCGGTATTTGCCTGCTGGGGGATGTTTATGAGAATACCAGTTATGGTCCACTGAAACGAGCTTTGGTGAAAGTAGATCGTGAGGAAATCCTGCATTTGCGTCATGGGGAATCGTGGATGCGTCGCCTGGCTAAAGCCGGTGGCGAAGCCAAAGAACTTTTGCAACGGGCTGTCGATTGGATGTTCCCGATGACCCTGGAGTGGTTTGGTTTACCCGATGATTTGAAGCGGCATAGCGGTCAACTGGAATATAAATTAAAAGGAAAAACCAACGATCAACTGCGTCAGACCTGGATGAGCGCCACCGTACCCCTGTGTGAAAGCATCGGCATTAAAGTACCGGCCCATTACGATGAATCTAAAGGCGAATATGTGATTGATTATCCTTTTCCATGTCAGTATGATTCCGATGAAAAACGCTGGCTTTTTGATGAACCCATAAGCTGGGATGAAGTGTTTCAACGCTGGAAGCAACGTGGCCCCATGAATGAGCGCTATGTTGAAATGATTCAGGGGAATGCCGATAGCCTGTTTGGAGGTAAGAATTGGTAAGTGAGGCACAGGTCTGGGAAGTTTTACAAAAAGTTCACGATCCGGAATTCCCCATTAGTATCGTCGATATGGGTATGGTTTATGGTGTGAAAGTTGTAGATGAGACCGTTCACATTGATATGACCTTCACCGCCATTGGTTGTCCTGCCATTGAAATCATTACCGAGGACGTTCATAAATCCATCAAATCATTGCCCGGTGTTAATGAAGTGAAAATTAACATCGTCTGGAATCCCCCCTGGTCAAAAGATAAAATAACTCCAAGGGGGCGCTTAATTCTACAGGAATACGGGGTAGGAGTATAAAATGACCGAAGAACAGGTTTACGAGGTTTTTGCCAGAAAATCGCATGAAGAACCTCTTATGCATGTGGGGAGTGTAAATGCACCGGATGACGAGCTGGCCAAGGTTTATGCCTGGTCAACTTACGATGAAGAGAACTGGGTGGAAATGTGCGTGGTACCTCGCAAGGCAATCATTCAAGTATCCCACAACTGTAAAATCCCGGTATGGGGAAATTAGAACATAATAACGCCAAACGATTTAGATATTAAATTTGGAGCAATATGAATCACCCATCTTCGAAAAAGATTTTTACTTCCACAGAAGGCATGACTGAGGAATGTAAAGAAGCTTTGCGCAATTTATTAGTTGCCATAGCCGATACCAAATTACTGCTTGGTTATCATTATGGGGAATGGACTTTTGGTACTCCGGCTCTGGAGGCAGCCATTGCCTGTTGTTCTCTGGGACAGGCTGAACTGGGACATGTTCGCTTATTACATGGCATTTTAAACACCCACTTTGGCGACGATCCCGAACAACTCATGGAGGCGCGCCAGCCTGAAGAATTTGCCAGCATTGCCTATTTGGATAATGAAATTAAAGATTGGGCAGAGTTTGTAGCGGCTAACTATATCGTGGACCTGGCCGTAACTATTTTGTTACATGCCTTAAAAGATTCCACCTTCCAACCCCTCCATATGAGTCTGGAAAAGATGATACAGGAAGAAAAATATCACATTCATCACGGTCAGGGCTGGTTTCGTACCATCGCTTTAAAAAGTGATTTAACCCGCAAGGTAATGGAAAAATATGCACGACGGGCTCTGGAGAGTGTGGTTGTCTGGTTTGGCCCTGAAGATTTTCGTCTGGATAAAGTACTGGTAAAAGACGGGATTAAAACAGAGACGAATCATGATATTTTAAGCACATTATTCCGAGAAGTGGGCAGCCTTTCACAGAGCCTTCAATTAGATATTGGACTTACCCAAGAAAAAGATGGAAACTGGGTATTTAATCGAAAGATTTCCTGGGATAACTGGAATCCTGCTACAAGACGTCTCCAACCAGGTGGCCCCGACGAAGAAATTCTGTTCCATTTACGTGGAAGCAAAAATCGGGTATTTAAACTAAATTAACATGACTTCTGAACCCAAAAAATGTCCCTTTTGTGGTTCCAGAGAAACAGAAAAATATGCTGACTTTGGAACCGCACTCATGGTTAAACAATATTATTGCAACCACTGCAAAACCGTTTTTGAGTGGGTTAAATGGGGGGATGACGAAACGGATCTGGATTTGCCTGATTTTTTAAGAAAAAAATCCAATTAATTCATTTTTCAAATATTGCTAAAAAAGAATCAGCTACTAACCAGGGGAGAAAATCTCATGAAAAGAGCCTGGCTTTTTTTTATTATTATCTTGTTTATTGTCTGGTACCCAGTTGATTTCTTCGCTCAGGAATCTTTGATTGCTGTAAAATGTGGTCGATTAATCGATGGAGTGCGAGATCGTCCGTTAATCAATGCTGTTATTCTCATTGACGGAGATAAAATAAAAGATGTGGGTACCAATATTAAGATACCTGAAAAAGCAAAAATCATTGATTTGAGTAACTATACGGTCTTACCGGGACTCATTGACGCCCATACTCATGTTTGCCTTACTCCCGAAGATGAGCAGGGTCGCAGTCCTGTGCTTTACAAATCCATTTCATATCGAACTATCGAAGGAGTGCGCAATGCGCAGCGAGATTTGCAGGCTGGTTTCACCACGCTTCGTGATGTGGATTCCGAAGGGGCCGATTTTGCCGATGTAGCCATCCGTGATGCTATTAACCGGGGACTCATTCAGGGACCGCGTATGCAGGTGTCTACCATGGCCATTACCATTACTGGCGGTCATATGAATATTCCCGATCTCGCACCTCAAATTCATGTTCCTCAACTGGC
>CAZMEG010000487.1:0-3213 GCA_964565205.1 uncultured Cytophagia bacterium | reverse complement strand
GAAACATTTCCCGGAAAAAGGCCATCTTTTTTTCCGGATTGTCCTTAAGTTCTGGATCCTTTTTTAACCTTTTTTCATATTCTTTGCGTATTTCAGGGATGCTTAATAATCTTTCTTCCATGCGTTTGAGTCTTTCCGGGTTTGGTTGGCCAAAGGCGATTTTACCTTGAGGCTGTTTTTTGGTATTGTTAGCCGTGGCCTGACTTTTTGCAATTGAGCGGGTCACAGAATCGGTTGAGGTACTGGTTAAACCAGCCGTTTGTTCAGGAATCTTTAGTGGTAACCCTTCTCGTAAACCTTCCTGGCCAATGGTCACCACTAAATCTCCTTCTTTCAATCCCGAAAGTACTTCCACCCAATCTCCCGAAATAAAACCCAATTTTAAGTTAGCTTTTCTTGCCACTCCATTATCATAAACAAAAACCTGATCGGTTTCACTTTCCAGCAGCAAAGCTTTTTTGGGAATTAGCAAAGTGTTTCTGTGGGTATCGGTGTTGATGTAAACCGATGCAAACATGCCCGGCTTTAATTTCCCACCATGATTTTCTATGTCAATGGTTACTTTTGCAGTGCCAGTAGTTGGGTCTACGACAGGGCTAATCATTTTAACGGTTCCGATAAATTCGGCCTCTGGTTGTGATTCAATGGTAAGACGGGCTTTTTGACCTACAAAAATTTTATGGATATCTTTTTCCGGCACATAAATTTTTGCTCTCAAAGGCTCGAAATCGGCCACACGAAACAGCACCTGATTGACATTTACCCGCTGTCCCAGTTCCACCATTCTCTGAGTTACGACTCCATTAATGGGTGAGCGCACACTGGTATATTCCACTTTTAATTTGGCAGCCTCATAAGCAGCCTTGGAATTTTCGTATTGCAATCGGGCTGTTTCGTACTGTTCTTCGGCTATGAGATTTTTTTCCAGCATATTTTTAGCACGCTCAAAGGCGGCCTTGTCCGTTTCCATTCGGACCCGGGCCTGCAGTAGCTCGATTTTAAGTTCGGCCTCATCCAGTTGGGCAAGAAGATCGCCTTGTTTTACTTTCGTTCCCTCTTCCACAGGCAATTTAATGACCTGACCACTCACTTTGGCTATCACATCTACTTCGCGTTCGGCTTCGATGGTGGTGGTATAGAGTAAAAACATGGATATATCGCCTCTTTTAACCGGAGTCACCTGTACGGGAATGGCTGCGGTTCCGCTACCGCTCATATCCCATCCCCCACCCATACCCTGCCTTCGAAAATTATTATTTGCCCCATTTTCTTTTCCACAGGCAAAAAAACTGGCTGCAATCGACACACAGACAATCATGGCTAAAATTTTTGTCCACTTAACCATGCACTTTCTCCCTTCTTTGTTTTATGAGATGATACAGATTAAAAATCAACACCAGACTTAAAATGGCTATAAGGAAGATCCACCAGGACTCCCCTAAAATTCTTTTTCTTTTTTCGATTAAGGTCAAACTCCGGGACATCTTTTCCAATTCTGCTCTGGGAATCTCTCCGGCAATGATGTAAGAAATCTTCCCCATTTTACCTCGAACAATTGAAAAAAGCCCGGTTGTACCTTTATTATCTCTTTTTTTAGTACGATTTGAATGCATGGATTTCTTTTCATGCTGAAAAAGTGATACATAAGTTAATCCATCACCATATAAAAAATGAAGGTAAGATTTTTCACATCTTTTAATGGATTGAATGCGTAACAGGGAAAAGCCCGCAGGTAAATGGTTTGGTATCAGAATCGGTTTTTTGTAAGTATTTAATAAAGAATTCAGGTCATTAAACTTCTGGATCTTCCGTTCTTTTATTTTAAGATATTCCGTTTTTCCCCAGGATGTATGAAATATGGAACTATCAGGCTGACCTATTTCAATTTTTACGAACTGGCTCACTTCGGCAAGACTATCTGGCCCGGAGGCCGGGAGTCTTCGGGTTTTTAAAAGTAAATGACTGTTTTCATCAATAAAAGCCAGCAAGGAAGGTCTGTAAGAAATTTTCGGCTGAACGGATAATTTGATGGCCGCACGGTTTAAATATTCCTCCCCTCCAGATAAAACAATGCTATAATTTTTCTTCAATAGCTTAATCTCTTTAAAAATGCGTCCGTTTTGCAAAAGATGTCGGGTGCCATGATATGAAAATATCTTCGCCAGATGTTTATCGCCACGAAATTTAACTTTTTCTCCCTGCACAACCAGAATAGAATTTTGCAAATCCTGTGGCTCCAGAAATTGAATCACAGATCGATCAGGCGCCCAGTGATAAATTTTCCATTTTAAAGTTATGGTCTTGCCCCGGTGACGTGTAATTCGTTCCTGAATACCAGAATAGCTAACCTTTTCCGGAGCCCGGCCAATTTCCAGGAGCAGGCTATCCAGGGCTGTGGAATCAGAGGCGGATGTAGAACTGAGCACCCAGTGCCCTGGCCCGGCGAAGGCATTTAAACTTAAAACTAACATGTAAATTAAACATAAAATAGCCATATATTACTTCCTTTCCCTTGCCGCTATTACATTCGTGTATGCCGTAGTACTGTAAAAAATGCTATTTTCAGTAGCCAGGGCATGTTCTTCCATGAGAATTTCCAGATCATTTTCTGTTTGTAAATGATTATGTCGCATGTCCGTAACAAAAAATTTCCAAGCTAAAAAAATACCGATTAATAACAAAGAAGCGGTAACGAGTAAGCGCTCCCAGCGTAGTGACGAGAAGAAATCACGCAGGACTTCTATTCCTTTTGTCCTGGATTCAGTGGTTCGTATTTTTTTCAAAACGTTAAGGCTTAAAATGCGAAGTGCCGAAGGAGATAATTCTGGTGTCGGAAATTGTTGCAGATTATTTTTTAATTGAATCATGGAGTGATAAAATTCCTGGCAGTGCTGACAATCTTCTCGGTGTTTTTCCGCCTTCTGTGAAAGTTGCCAGTGGCCGGCATCCATTGCCTGATTTAAAATTTCCTCAAATTCTTTGCATTTCATGATAAAACCCCTTTTTCAAATTAATTTTCATACTCTCTAATTTGATTAATCCACAACATCAACTTTATTTGTAATGCTCAACTTGCTTTCGCTCAATTTTATAAATAAAAGCATGCTATAAAAAATGTTTTAGATTTTTCTGTAATATTTTACGGGCATAGTGCAATCGTGAAGTTACGGTCCCTTCCGGGATATTAAGCATTTTGGCAATATCTTTAATTTT
>CAZMEG010000486.1:0-3223 GCA_964565205.1 uncultured Cytophagia bacterium | reverse complement strand
GTCATTTGTGGAGGCCAGTATCTTTCTGGCTCCGATCCCATGTATGTGTTTGCCACCGGACACTCTCGTGCTCTAACCATTGAGGTGACCTGGCGCAATGGACAAAAAACGCTCATTCAAAACGTTAAGCCTAACCGTATGTATGAAATCTGGCAATCACCGCCACAACCCGGTACTCTGTAAGTCACAAAAACAACAATCATTTTTTACCACAAGTTCACCTGCCACAAAATCAATTTTCTTTTTGAAAACAGGACCATCAAACACAAAGGTATGAAATTCTCCATTTTCTCCGCACGGATCGACTTCCCGGGGTAAATCATGAAGAAATTTGTTATCTATTATTCTGCCGGCAAAAGAACTGGGCAATCGTTTCAGATCCACACAAACGAGGATGGATTTAAATCCCAGGCTGATAAAAGTTTCCACAAGTTCTCTGGTGTCACGTTGCCAGATAGGAAATAGAGCCTCCATACCTATTTGTGAAAGTAACCTTTCTCGATAAGCTCGAATGTCAGCAAGAAATAAATCTCCAAAAGCCACTTTACAAATTCCCTGCTTTTTAAATTCTTTTAAGGCCTCTCGCATACAGGATTCATAGATTTCATTGGTTGCGTCTGGTGGAATCATCACCGTTTGCAATGGAATCCCAAGAGCCCTGGCCTGCTGATCCAGTAACTCACGTCGTACCCCGTGTATGCTTATTCGATCATATCCTTGAGTGATGGTGGTCAGCAGAGCAATCACTTCATAAGATGAATGGTTCTGGATTTCAAATAACGTCATGGTGCTGTCTTTTCCACCACTCCATGAAAGAAGAATTTTTTCTTTCATAAATTTTATCTGATAACAGTTCGTTCAATCTATTTTAAATTTGACCTCAAACTCGATGGCTTCATAGAAAATCCCGGTAATTATCGAAGCAAGGTCATCCGTCGAACCTGGTGAAAATTGTTAACTTGCATTTGATAAAAGTAGATTCCACTGGCAACATTTTGCCCATGCGCATCCTTACCATCCCATTTTATTCGGAATTTTCCAGCAGGAAAGGATCGATTTACCAGTGTACGAATTTCCTGCCCCTGGAGATTGAATATTTTGATCTGCACCCGTGAATTTCTGGCTATTTCAAATTCGATCGTAGTTGAAGGATTAAATGGATTTGGGTAATTCTGAAATAAGGTAAAAGTCCTGGGCTGTGCCTCGGGTGTTTGTTCCACAGAGGTGGGCTGACCCGGTTGACTATGGACCGCTACCACGGCGTCAAGATCGAAATCTCCATTGAAAGCCCCTTCTTGTTTTAGATCCCCAATGTCGGTCAGTTTAACAAATTTAGCCCATGGTAATCCTACATCCGCCAGATCAAAGGAATCGCCACCGGAGACCTGTGGATCTGTGGGGTGTTGATTATCTTTAGTAGGTGTAACTCCGGCAAAACCAGACCAGGTGGTAGTATCCCATGGAAATTCAAACCAGGTCTGTCCGTCCATACTGACAGCTACAAAAGCCGCTTCAATAAAAGGTTGGGTGGTATCGCCATTAATATAGAATGCATTTTCAAATACGGTAAAATCAACACCTTCCTTATCGACAATAAAATTGTCAGTAAATTCAAGTATAATTTCCCCGCCTTTTCCCAGTGAAAGCAATTCCTGTGGTTTGGAGCTTGGATTTACCGGCGAGAGAGTTGGATCAGGGTCCGGGGGTCCCAGTACATTGTCTGGAAAAAAGTTTTGCCCGAAGCCGGCACCTTCTCCTGGCGTGAACGATACCACCGCATCGGCCCAGGGATCAGAATCCTGAATGGGTTCGAGAATGGCCATATGTTGGGCCCCATCTCCAAATTCAAATGTGTTTACGACGGCTCCGTTACTGGCATCCAGAAGTTGTACAGCATCATCGGAAAAGTTGTTAACAAAAAGATTCCCGGTACGGGTATCAAACAGCAGATTCATAGCTCCCTTTCCAACTAAAATGGGATTAGTGGCATCATGAAGAACCTCGCGCGTACTGGCATTGTAGGAATAAAGAAAACCATTATTTGCATCACCAAAATCAGCCAGATAAACCAGGCCATCACTGGTAACCACAATATCTCCCGGACTCCCGCCTATTTTAACCGTATCTACCACTAATGGGGTGAAATCCACATCACCAAAAGGATCAATCACCACCGTTTGGCCCCTCACATCACTGAAATTACCCGTACACACCACATGAATTTTGCCATCGGGTGCCAGAGCCAGGTCCTGAGGATTTAAAGGTACTTCCAGCGTCTTGGTGACCCGGTCAGAAAGTATATCTATGACTGAAATGGTTGAAGGGTTATAATCCGGGAATCCCCCTGTATTCACCACATAAGCTGTATTGTTTACCACCAGAATTCCTTCGGGTCCTTCCCCCACTGGTATGGTATTTAAAATGTTACCATTTTCCAGATCCACAACCGAAACGGTATTAGCCAGTAAATTGGTCACATAGGCTTTATGCGTTCCCACAAAAGCCATATCCCAGGGATTACTGCCTTCGGCCAGGGCAATGCTTTTTACCACTTCGTCTGTTCGAGGATCGATAATGGTTATTCCCGGTGGAGTTGAATTCACCACATAGATTTGGTCTCGCCAGGCATAAACCCGATTGGGAATATCACCCACCACTACCACATCATTGGTAATCTGTGAAGTAGCCAGATCCATTTTAGACAGAGTACGTCCCAGACCATTGAGAACATAAAGGGTTCGTGGCACATTCTGAGAAAAAGCTCTGCTGAATCCTGCCAGAGTGAAAAATGATAACACGAAAATAATAACCTTACGCATAGTTCCCTCCTTTTAAGTTAAGGTTATTGATTAAGTTAGTTTATTAAAATCAAAAACCCCAACCTCCGGGGAAGCTGGGGTTTGAAATTTGAATTTACTTTATCCCTTCCCTCGAAGGTTTCCACGGGCAGGTCTCCTGGCTCACAGCTTCAAACCTACTGGTCGCGCCTTCCCATTCCGAAGCTTCGGAACAGTGGCCGGGTGCGACTTTCGTAGCTGCTTACAGTTGCGGGGCAGCACCGGATTCTCACCGGTTTCCGCACATCCCTTTATCAGAGATGGTTACCCGTGGCATCCATTAAGAATTATTATTAAACTTTACATCTTCCAAATCCCAATCAACAAATCCCAACGACATTCTGGGATTTGGGATTTGTTAAATTGGGATTTACATTGGCATCCTC
>CAZMEG010000485.1:2525-3231 GCA_964565205.1 uncultured Cytophagia bacterium | reverse complement strand
CAAACAGTCCTCTTTAGATGACTTGCGCTTTTTAGCCAGGAATTTGAATTCCTGGGAAAAATTAAAAGGAATTGCACATGCCAAACCGGTTTCGCCGGAGACAAACATAAAAAATCTAATAAATCAGCGCCAATCTGTGCAAATCAGCGGTTAATAAAAATCATAAATCCCCAACTCGTCTGCATGGTAATCAGGATTTAACTTCTTCCAACAATCGTAATACCTCCCCTACCCTTACTCGGCTGCTATAAAAAATCACCGGACCTTTAAAATTTTCCCGGCTACAATTTAAATTTTTATTTACTGCCACAATCATATTCTTCTGGTGGACTCTTTGTAGCTTTTCTAATTTTTTGTTTAAATATTCGGGTGTCCAGAAGCCAACGATTTCCAGAAAAGCCCAGCGGCCATCAGGATGCGTGAATTTAAAGTCGGGAATTAACACCGTGTCGCCCAAATCCAGAATTTCCGCTTCGCGATGAATTTGCCAATCGGTCTTGCGTTTTTTAAATTGCTGAAAAAAGCCCTCTTCCACCAGGCTGTCAAATGGATGTTCTTTATGATAATGGCTATGCAGGCCACAATTTTGATCGAGAACAAATATTCTATGTCCTGCCTCGGTATTAATTTCAGCCCACATTTTCCATTTCCTGGCAAGAATCAGACCGGGAAGGAAACGCGCCAGATTCACTCCATACTTCTGTGT
>CAZMEG010000485.1:0-2515 GCA_964565205.1 uncultured Cytophagia bacterium | reverse complement strand
CTCCCCCTCTTGATAGATTTTATGCATTAGTTGAGCCAGCTTCAAATAGTGGAAAACGGTTTTGTAGCTATCCCAGATTTTAATTTCCATGCGATAACAGCGGTACAGAAGTCCCTGGGCAAGAGCGAGATTATAGCGACGCAACAACTCTTCCGGTTGCGGTACCCGATTCATACGTACCAGAATCTGGGATTCGGGGAGATCACCATACAAATTTTCCGGTAAAGGACTGACTTCCTTCTCAAATTTTTCTAAAACACTTTCCCTGGTGATTTGATGGACAAGATCGGGTTGGCGAACTATGGGACGGTAAGACTCTGCAAATTCAAACAGACGAAGGCGGATTTCAGCATAATCGTACTCGTAATTGGGTGCAAATTCGGCAAATCCTTCCAAAATTTTTGCTAAACCCCGCACTATCTTGTAACCCACTCTTCCCCCCTCGAAGGTATCCAGTGCAGCCTCCAGCTCACCACGCGTTTTACCCACATGCTCTTGAAAAATGGAAATAAGATCGCGAGCTATTTGGAGATAATAACTCGCATGTTTACGGGTGAGATAGCGAGGCGTAATATACTTATCATTGATTTTATATCGTAGTAAATCCGAGGTAAGCATTGGTTACCTTCCCCACACGAAATCATCACAAATTTTTCTGAATTTGCAAGCTATTAATGAATTACGCCTTACGCCTGAATACATAAATATTTATTTTAACAGGTTATCAAATCCATTTTGAATTATTGATAGGCCTCAGATTTTCTCCTCCGATAAGAGATTTGACTCTCCTTTGTTCCACGGGTAACAAGTTCATAAAGAATAGCCTGTTTATTGGCTCCTTTACGAAGAATGCGACCCAGGCGCTGTAAATGTTCAACCGGGCTGGCGGTACCACTTAAAATAATCGCTACATTGGCTTCTGGAATATCCACGCCTTCGTTAAGTACGCGAGACGTAACCAGCACTTTAAAAATACCCTTGCGAAAGCGGTCCAGAATCTGGTGACGCTCCACTGTCTTGGTATGATGTGTGATTGCCGGGACCAGAAAGGTTTCCGAGATATGATACACCAGCTCATTACTCATTGTAAAAATCAAAACTCGATCTTTACGATGCAATTTCAAAAGGGTTTCCAGAACCTCTAATTTTCGTTCAGCCCCCATAATAATATGACGTGCTTGCAGGCGCGCCAGAAAGGCCCTGCGAGCTCGACGATCGTAGGCACTCATTCGTAAGAATTCCTGCAAATCACCGCCATAAAATCTCATCTTTTTATCTTTAACGAAGTTGTCATACAAAACCTGATTTTCTTTATAGCGTACTTTTTCCTTGGGTGTTAATTCTACGGCGATTTTCATGGTCTCATATTCAGCCAGGTGTTCACCTTCCAGCTCCTTAATAGTTTTCTCATATACTTTAGGCCCTATGAGTCGTTCCAGCTTCACGTGCAGGCCATCGGGACGCTCATAGGTGGCGGTGAGACCCAGACGGTGAGGTGCGAGGCTCATTTCAGCAATGTGTGTATAGGTTTGAGACGGGAGATGATGTACCTCATCGAAAATCAACAGGCCAAAGCGATCCCCATAATGATCGATGTGGCGATAAGCGCTATCATAGGTGGTCACGGTTACATCTCTTACTTCATGATAACCGCCGCCAAGGATACCCACTTCCAGACCGAAGGAATTACACAGCAAATCGTACCATTGATTCATTAAAGCGATGGTGGGCAGCACGATTAAGGTGCTTTTACCGATCTCTTCCATAATTTTAAGGGCCACCCAGCTTTTACCCGCACCGGTGGGTAAACACACACTGCCCTGTTTTCCAGCCTGAAGCCAGGTATTTACCGCCTCTTTCTGGTAGTCACGCAGGACTACCTTTAATCGAAGTTTTAACGGTACCTTTTTAATTTGGGAAGCTAAATCTTTTAATGGTAGATTTTGACTCTGAAACCATTTGAGAATGGCATCATAATAAATGGCCCGCGTTCGCCATTGTCGGGAACGGGAATCCCAGACAAAATAAGGGGGCTCTATTTCAAACTGATAATTCTTGAGAATTAAAGTGCCCTGATGAAAAATTAAGGTTGGTTGTGTGTCTGCCATAATTATCAACGATTAATCAAGTTTAATTCCCTGCGCTTTTCGCAATCTATCCATAATGGCCCGACCAAGACCGACTTCGGGCACAGGTTCGGCATAGATAATATCCAGGCCGGCTTGATCCAGCCTGTGCAAGCATGGAAACAGGTTGCAGGCGGCTTCTCGCAAATCTCCTCGGGCAGAAAGAATTTCAATCTGTTTAAATGGAAGCTTTTGTATGGGATCAGGATTTTGAAAAGCAAGCAACCCTGCATTTTTACCTTCGGCAACGGCATAATTCTTATTTTTTAAAATTCTAAGAGGTGTACGCGGAGCATAATGTTGCGTTAACTGCCCGGGGGACCGAGGCTTTTTGCTGGTTTCCAATATTTGTACCCTTCCAATTAATTTTTCTATCTCCTCAACCGGTA
>CAZMEG010000484.1:0-3243 GCA_964565205.1 uncultured Cytophagia bacterium | reverse complement strand
ACTCTTACCTTGACTTTTTTTAAAAAATATAATATATTGCGCTGTAATTTTTAATGATGGGCAAGTTAGAGTGGAGGTTTTAAACGAATGCGAAGAAAAAATTTATTACGTACTCTTATCATTCTGGTAGTAGTTGGGTGGTCTCTGGTAATTTTATTCCCAACTTACCAGGTGAGTAAATTTAAAAAAGAAGCCGAGAAGTATTTTTCCATTGTTGAAAAAAATACAAATCTTACCCGTAACCAACTAATTGCTGCCATTAAGTCGGGAAACCTGGAACTGTTAGTAAGGGATCATTTTAAAGCCACCGATGGAAATAGTGTTGAAGATATCATGGATGAAGTACACAAACTGGCTGAAATTTACACCAAAATTGAAACCAACGAAGCCAAATCGATTCGTCTGGGTCTGGATTTGCAGGGTGGCACCTATCTGGTTTATGAGGTGGATTTACCGAAACTACTCAATTCCTTAGCGAAAAATAAAGATCAAAGATTTGAAGAAGCTATTAAAAAAACTGTACAGCGCTATAAAAATTCTAACGAAGATTTTTTTGATGTTCTAAAACAGGTTTTTGCTGAAGAAAAATTGCGTCTCAACCGGTATTTTGGCCACAGGCGCGATTCCGATGATAAAATTCTCAGCGATCTTAAAAAAGAAGCGGACGACGCCGTAACCCGGACACTGGAAGTTATTCGAAATCGAGTGGACCAGTTTGGTGTTTCGGAGCCTTCCATTACCAAGCAGGGGAATCATCGTATTGTCATTGAGCTGGCCGGAATTCAGGATGTGGAACGGGCGAAAAAGATCATAGGTACCACGGCTTTGCTGGAGTTCCAACTGGAAAAAGATCCGGAAATTGTCACCGCAGTTCTGAATGATATCAATCGAGTCTTAAAGAGAAAAATGGCAAAAGAGAAAGGCGTTGAATTAGAATCCACCAACGCCGATACCGTTACCCGCACTGAGAAAATTCGCAAGGAGAAAGAAGTAAGCCTTAAAGACATCTTCGGTGAAGAATCCATCACAGAAGTCAAAGAAGAAAAATCGGATACAACCAAATCGGATACCACGGTACTGGTTGATGAGGATGTTTTTCAGGAACGACCTTTTGATGCATTGCTGGCCAACGTGGGTGGTGATATCGGCGTGCCCACCAAAAATTTACTGGCTGTAGAACGAATTCTCAACTCACCCGAAGTGCAAGCCGTCATTCCAAAAGATGCTGAGTTTTTACGAGACGCCAAGCCAATTAGAATCGGGGATCAGGAATATTATCGGTTGTATCTGGTAAAGAAAGAGCCGGAACTGACCGGGGCTATGATCAAAGATGCAAGGGTACAAATTGGTAGTGCCCTGGAAGCCGGGCGTCCGGTGGTAAGCATGGAGTTAAACAGCGAAGGTGCTAAAATTTTCGCCAAAGTTACCGGAGCTAATGTTGGTAAACGCATGGCCATTGTGCTCGATGGCCGAGTTTTCTCCATCCCTAACATTCGTGAAAAAATCCCACATGGACGTGCTCAAATTACCGGGATGGCAAATATCGACGAAGCCAAAGATTTAGCCATTGTTCTGCGAGCGGGTGCCTTACCAGCTCCGTTGGAAGTCATTGAAGAACGAACGGTGGGTCCTTCACTGGGACAGGATTCAATAAATAAAGGCACTATTTCTGCTATTGCCGGAATGGTTCTGGTAGTATTATTCATGATACTTTATTATAAAGTTTCTGGTGCAATTGCGGATGTGGCCCTTTTCTTAAATTTGATTATTATGCTGGCTGTGCTGGCCTTTTTCCATGCCACTTTGACTCTGCCGGGTATAGCCGGAATGATTTTAACTATTGGTATGGCCGTGGATGCTAACGTGCTTATCTTTGAGCGTATCCGCGAAGAATTACGTACTGGAAAAACGATTCGAGTAGCTATTGATAGCGGGTATGCTCGAGCTTTTAAGACAATTTTAGATGCCAACATAACTACTTTATTGACGGCTTTGGTATTATATCAATTTGGTACGGGACCTATTCGCGGATTCGCTTTGACTCTTTCCATCGGCATTGTGGCCAGTATGTTCACCGCTATTGTTGTCACCAGAGCTATATTTGATTATATCACAGAGAAGTTTGCCATTAGAAGATTAAGTATTTAGCACAGGAGTAATCATTCATGCAATTTATTAAAAATCCTAATTTCGATTTTTTGAGTAAAAGAAAATTTGCAATTACTCTATCTGGAATTTTAATTTTAATTGGTTTAATCTCACTTATTTATTACAAGGGCCCGAAATATGGTATCGACTTTACGGGCGGGACCAGTATTGAATTGCGATTTGAAAAGTCCATTTCCATAGGCGAGGTCAGGAAGGCCATTTCAAAATTAGGATATGGTAATGCTGAAATCAAGCAATTCGGTGCTCCAAATGAAATATTAATTCGGGTTCAGGAACAGGAAGTGGGTACTGAGATTTCAGACGCCATTAAAACCGAATTAAGTAATTCTTTTCCAGACAATCCATTTATCGTTCAAATGATTCAAAAAGTTGGACCCAGGATTGGCGCAGAGTTGCGGAGAAAAGCGGTCTGGGCAATTCTTATTGCTTTATTTGCGATACTGCTTTATATTAGCTGGCGTTTTGAATTTGTCTTTGCGGTAGGCGCCATTGTGGCATTATTTCACGATGTACTCATTACGTTAGGTATATTTTCCATCTTACGTTATGAAATTACCCTGGCCATCATCGCAGCCTTTTTAACCATTGTCGGTTATTCCTTAAACGATACCATTGTAGTCTTTGATCGTATCCGTGAAAACCTGAAGGTTTTACGTCGAGAAGTA
Source organism: uncultured Cytophagia bacterium (assembly GCA_964565205.1). Classification (GTDB taxonomy): domain Bacteria; phylum Zhuqueibacterota; class Zhuqueibacteria; order Oceanimicrobiales; family CAZMEG01; genus CAZMEG01. The sequence goes on along the minus strand of CAZMEG010000484.1, from coordinate 409 downwards.
TTTGAGAATATCATTAATATTAGCATTAATCAATCGTTAAGCCGTACTATAATTACTTCTTTAACCACCTTGATTGTGGTGGTGGTTTTATTCTTTTTCGGTGGTGAGGTGATTCGTAATTTTGCTTTTGCCTTAATTGTGGGTATCATAGTGGGTACATATAGTTCTATATTTATCGCCAGTCCCATTGTGGTAGAATGGGAGAAACGGCGAGAATTAAAAAAAGGTAGAGCCCTGGGCAAGCGTCCCAGATAATTTTTTAAAGTGCCGGGGAGGAATCTTTTATGAAAATTACCGAAAAAAAGACTAATGGAGTTGTTGTTCTGGAATTGTCTGGTAAAATAATGGGTGGACCCGATGCTACCTTACTTAATGATAAACTTCATGAATTGATCGACGCGGGAATCAC
>CAZMEG010000483.1:0-3246 GCA_964565205.1 uncultured Cytophagia bacterium | reverse complement strand
TAAGAACTTATATTGCAAACTAATCTTCTTTTCGATAAAGTTTATGAATAATGCAAGCTATATCATTTTTTCAAATCACTTTCTTACACTCAACTCTAACTCCTCAAACTCACCCAAGTACGCAAACACCCAAACACTTTAACACCCTAACACCCTAACACATTAACACATTACCACTCATCCCATCAATCCACAAACACTTCCTCCACAGGCACAATTTTAACTTTTTCCGGCTTGAAATCGAGTTTGTACACCTGGATGATTTTGTCCTCTTCCAGAATCTCAGGCGGTTTGGGTGCGTCGTAGGTGATAGGGGAGGGGGTATTGTTAATCAATCGCTGGCGCAAATCCTCTGCATCTTTGGTGATGATGGCAAACTTCACATTTTTATCCTGCAAATATTTCCGAATCACCCGGTTCACATCCGCAAGGGTGAGCTTCTGTAAACCTTCACGGATAAATTTGGTGAATTCATCGATGCCGTAATAGCGACTATCCAGGGCGTAACCTAATTGCCGATCCTGGGTCTTGGTAAGGATGTTCACGAACTTCAGCAAATAGTTCCGCGTGGCTTCGAAATCTTCCTGGCTCATGCCCTTTTCAATCAGTTTGTGCAATTCGTACATGCCAATACGAATGGCAAAGTGGGCGTTTTTCGGCACCACCGGTCGTATCCAGACCTGAAAGATTTGCTGCTGTCTGCCAAGATTGGGATCGGGGTGAAACTGAAACATGCCTCGTGGGAAATATTCGATGTAAGCATAGTCGCCATAATTCATGCCACGAATTTCTCGAATTCTCTGGAACAAATAACTGTTGGTGGAACGATGTTCGCCAAAATAGGATCGTACCAGCCACAACGCAGGAAAATCCGGATGGGAGCGATTTACCTCAATAGGAAAACCGAAAGAGATGGCCGTGGCTCTGGTTTCTTTCTTCACAATCACCGCTTCCAGGCCTTCAAAGGGTTCCGGCTGAGGCAGGGTGATTTTGTCTGGAGTGCCTTTGGGAAGTTTCCCCAGATCGCGTTTTACCCTGTTTAAAAATTCACTGGAAAAACCCCCGGCCAGCCCCAGAACCAGGTTGGCACGAGTGTAATGCTTTTTATAAAAATTCTTTACATCCTCCAGAGTAAGTTTTTCCAGAGCCTTTATGTGTCCCAGGTTTAAATGTCCATAAGGATGGTTTCGGTAAATCATTTCGTATAGGACTTCCTTCCCCAGCTCTTCATCATTATTCTGGCGCAAATTGACTTTGATGGCATTTATGAGGTTAGTCTTAACCCGTTTGAAATCATCTTCGTCCCAGGCGGGATTCAAAAGTTGCTGCGATATGATGTTGTAATAGGCCTCCAGATTATCTTTGTGTGTTTTACCAATAAACACGGTCATTTCCTTGTCCACCTGATTGGTAAAAAATGCCGCCATGGGAAAGAGCGCCTTTTGAATCTCCTCATATTTCATCTCTTTACTTCCGGCATTTGTAATCATGGAGGCGGTTAGTTGAGCGAGGCCCTCTTTACCGGGTGGATCCAGGGCTGCCCCCACATTAAACAAAATACGAAAATTGATGATAGGTGAGCTGTTCTTAATTAAGACGGTTTCAATTTCGGGTAATGATTTTAAGTCCGTTTTAGCAAATTGATCCACCGACCCGGAAGGATTCTCGTTGGCGGGAAGCGGATCGTGTGACAGAGTTACAGTGACCAGTCCCTGATCAACAAAATATTTATTGGCCATAGCCTGGATGTCTTCCGGAGTGATTTGATCATAAAGTTGATAGACCCGATTGATGGTTTCGGGATCACGAGTACGTGCTACGTAACCCACAATGGCACTGGCAATTGCTTCGGAATTGTCCAGGCTATTAGCAAAAGAATATTTCAGATTGGATTTGATTTCTTCCAGGCGCTTGGCTGAAACCGGTTCTGTACGCAATTGAGCAAAGGTTTTAAGAATTTCATCGCGAACATACCACAGGTCTTTGATGTCTTTCACCCGGGCTCCCACGGTGAGCAGGTAGGGATCGATATGGTCGGGGAAATAAGCCCACAGTTGATCCACCTTCTGTTCCCGTACCACCAGTTTTTGATAGAGTGGGGAACTGGGAGAAAAGGCCAGCTGGCTGATTATATCCATCACCGCCATGTCTTTTCTGGTTTCCGAAAAAGCCGGTCCATGAAAGGCTACGGTTATCCAGGGTAGGGTAGGGGAGTTCCATTTTAAATGCTCATAAACGGGCCCCTCCGGGGGAGGTTCTTTGGGGATATCCGGCGTAAAGGTTCCTTTTTTCCAGTTGCCCCAGTACTTTTCTACAATCTTAAAAGCCTGCTCCGGGTTCACATCCCCGGCTAAGATGATGGTAGTCTTCTCGGGACGGTAGTAGCGCTCGAAAAACTTCAAACTGTACTCGTACTGATTGGGCATGTCTTCAATGTCCTGAATAAAACCCATGGTGGTGTGTTTATAAGTGTGTTTTTTAAAAGCTGCCTTGCGTTGAACCTCAAACAATTTATTCAGTGGATTAGCTGAATTTTTATTGTATTCACCTAATACCGCTCTGGATTCTGTTTTAAAGTCTTCCAGAGAGTATTTTAAGTTCTGAAAGCGATCGGCTTCCAGCATCAGAATGGTTTCCAGGTCTTCTTTGGAGAATGTGGTGTGATAATTGGTATAATCGTCGCTGGTGTAGGCATTCTGATCGGCACCGGCATTCTTCAGAATCTCGTTGTATTTTTCGGCGGGATATTTTTCGGTACCCCGGAACATCATGTGTTCAAAAAAATGCGCAAAACCCGATTTACCGGGTTCCACTTCATTCCTTGAACCCACCTGCACTGGAATCTGAAGGGACACAATATTGGGATAGTCGGTAGGAATAACAATGACGCGCAAACCGTTCTCCAGATCCTTCATATAATATTTGTACGGGAAAATTTTAGAATCAGGTATGTCATCATTGGTGCCAGCCATAACCGAGCAGACGAATAACATAAAACAGCTCCATTTCATAAAGGTTTTCATTGCAGTTTCCCTCCAAAATTATTGTTGTCAATTCATATTAAAAAATATCTCCCAGCTTGTCAAGTAATTTTTGTGAATGAGTGAGCTGCATTATACCTGATATTATTCTTTAATAGGGCATTGGGAAGGATAGTCGAATTTAGCTGTTACAAATTGTTACAAATATCTTGATTAATTTTTAAATTTACACTTATTTATAATTTAACCTGAATAATTCGTAAAA
>CAZMEG010000482.1:0-3250 GCA_964565205.1 uncultured Cytophagia bacterium | reverse complement strand
ATTCCTGAATTTTTTCTCTATGCAGTTGCGCGCGTATTTTCTTACCCGTTAATAAATCTTCTAAAAAAATTACCTCTCCCTGTTTAGAAACATTTAAAAGCTGATGAACCCCAGCGAAGCCGCCGGTAATTTCCACTGACAGAAAAATATTTTGCATCTGGCGAGTCTGATTTAAATTTCGCTCTTCATCACTACTTAAAATAGCCGGCAAATCACAGGAACAAAGCAAGTAGCTTAATCCAAAGAGAATCCACAGATATTTTCTCATCGCTATACCTCTTATTTCACCTCTGCTAACTCCTCTTTTCTCTTTTTGATCGAGGTTTTTTTACGTTTATTATCTTTAGGCACCTGATCCTGGAGAAGCGCTTTCAATTCATCGCCTTCCACCACTTCCTTGTCGAGCAGGAGTTGAGCCAGTTGCTCCAGCTTGTCCTTTTTAGCCAGAAGTAAATCTTTAACTTCTTTGTAAGCGGTCTCCACAATTTTACGAATCTCATCATCAATTTCAGCGGCAATTTTTTCGCTGTAAGCGCCTCCGGTGCCAAACTCAGGCGGCAGGAACATGGAACGCTTGTCTTTGGCATAGGAGAGGGGTCCCAGGCGTTCACTCATGCCGTATTCGGTGACCATGCTGCGTGCGATGGCCGTGGCTCGTTCGAGATCGTTTTGTGCGCCTGTGGAAATTTCTTTGAAAATGATTTCTTCTGCTACTCGCCCGCCCAGCATGACTTTTAGACGGTTGATCAGCTCTGTACGAGTCATGAGGTAACGATCCTCCGTGGGAAGTTGCAGCGTGTAACCCAGGGCTGCCACACCACGGGGAATAATGGATACCCGGTGCACCGGATCCACATCGGTGAGGCTACCAGCCACGATAGCATGCCCGGCTTCGTGATAGGCGACGATTTCTTTTTCTTTTTTGTTGAGCACCCGATTCTTCTTTTCCAGACCTGCCACCACCCGGTCAATAGCTTCCTCCAGGTCTTCCATGGTTACGGCTTTTTTGCCACGTCGGGCTGCCAGCAAAGCCGCTTCATTCACCACATTGGCCAGATCGGCCCCCACGAACCCGGGTGTGCGAGCGGCAATCACTCGCAGATCCACATCCGGGGCAAGTTTGACTTTACGGGCGTGTACTTTCAGAATAGCCTCACGACCGTTGATGTCCGGGCGATCCACCACAATCTGCCGATCAAAACGCCCCGGACGTAATAAAGCCAGATCGAGAATCTCCGGCCGATTGGTGGCAGCCATGATGATGACCCCGGTGTTCGGATCAAAGCCGTCCATCTCAACCAGTAATTGATTGAGGGTCTGTTCACGCTCATCGTGTCCGCCCCAGGGATTCATTCCCCGGGCTTTGCCCAGGGCATCCAGTTCATCGATGAAAACAATGCAGGGGGCATGTTGAGCTGCCTGCTGGAACAAATCGCGAACCCGCGCAGCCCCTACGCCCACAAACATTTCCACAAAATCGGAACCGGACAGGCTGAAAAACGGCACACCGGCTTCCCCGGCCACCGCTTTGGCCAGTAAGGTTTTGCCGGTTCCCGGGGGTCCCACCAGCAACACCCCTTTAGGAATCTGTCCACCCAGCTCTTTAAATTTCTCGGGATTCTTTAAATATTCCACCACTTCCTTCACTTCCTCCACCGCCTCGTCGATCCCCGCTACATCTTTAAAAGTCACCTTGGTTTTTCCCTCCATGTAAATTTTGGCTTTACTCTTCCCGATAGACATGAGACCACTTTGTGGATTCATGCGACGAAATACAAAGCCCCAGATAGCCACCAGAATTAGAATTGGAAGAATCCAGTAGAATAGTAAACTCTGCCACCAATCCTCGCCCGACTTACCGGAAAATTTAATTTTCTGAGCTTCCAGTTCTTTAACCAGGTCCGGATCATCGACACGTACCGTTTTAAAAAATCGGGTACCTTTTTCTGCCGATCGTTTGGACGAGGGCTTCCAGGATTTTTGAGGTACCTGTCTTTCCCCTGTTTCATCTACCAGCATGATGCCATGAATTTCATCTGGAGTCACCACACATTCGCGTATTTTCCCTTCCCGCAATAATTTCTTAAATTGACTGTAAGGGATTTGCTGGTATTCCTTATGGGTAAAAAAGCTATTAATCATATAAATGATCAGGATAGCCAACATAATGTACCAGAGGGAAAAATTCAGCTTCCTGGGGGTAATGTTATTTTGTTTGTTAGAGGTTTTTCGTCGATTTCCATTCATAATTTTGAACCTGTTTGTTTATAAAATTTTTAGAAAAAAAGAGGGTGTTTAACACACCCTCAATTATTTTCGCTCTGTTTAGTTAAACACGCTGACATCAACTCAGGTTTCTCGCCATTTCATGAAGCCGACGAATGCGTTCTTCGGTAGGAGGATGCGTTGAAAACAAACTGGCCAGATCTTTTCCACGCAAAGGATTAACAATAAACATATGAGCCGAAGCCGGATTGGCTTCCATGGGAATCCTCGCCACCCCTCGTTCCAGATTTTCTAATGCTGAGGCCAGTGCTAATGGATTGTGGGTAAGGAGAGCCGCACCACGATCGGCAGCAAATTCTCGTGAGCGTGAAATGGCCATCTGAATCAGCATGGCAGCGATGGGTGCTAAAATGAGCATGAGCAGAGCCCCCAGGGGATTGCCTTCATCGTCATCCCGCCCGCCAAAAAACAGAGCAAACCGCCCCATATAAGATAACATGGTAATAGCCCCGGCTATGGTGGCCGCTACCGAACTGATTAAAATATCCCGATGTTTAATGTGGGATATTTCGTGCGCAAGAACCCCTTCCAGTTCTTCCGGACTGAGCATTCTTAAGATACCCTGGGTAACCGCCACAGCCGAATGGTAAGGATCGCGACCTGTTGCAAAGGCATTAGGCGTTTCTGTAGGGATAATATATACACGGGGCATGGGTAAGCCGGCTTTCTGCGTGAGACGTCGCACCATGTTGAAAAGCTGAGGAGCTTCGGCCTCGCTCACCTCTTTTGCTCGATACATAGCCAGTACCACTTTGTCCGAAAACCAGTAACTGAAAAAGTTCATACCTGCCGCTATGATAAAAGCAAAAACAGCACCATTCTGGCCTCCAATCAATTGTCCAACAAAAACAAACAGAACTGTGAGTAAGGCCATGAGAAAAGCTGTTTTTACGGCATTCATACTAAACCTCCACTGCTTTTATTTTTATAATTTAATATAAGTAAATGCTCATGTAGAATCAAG
>CAZMEG010000481.1:0-3266 GCA_964565205.1 uncultured Cytophagia bacterium | reverse complement strand
TACCCGATGGAAAAGGTTTTTTCACCGGAAAGAAAATAGCTCGAATGTCTCCTTCGCCTGCACGCTGTCTGGTAAAGCGAAATTTAAAAATCCATTTTGGTATGGGAAAAGCGGTCCATTCCAGCGTCCAGCGGTCGAAATCATTTTGTTCCTCCCCTATTCCCTTAAGCCGACTAAGGTAACTTTCCCATAATCGGGCTGACTGGTAAGTCCAGTTGCCCACTTTGCGATACTCGATTTGTGTCAGAGTATTTTTAATTAAAAAATCGTTAAAATTCAATTGCAAAGCATAGGCAAGGCGATCCGGAAATTGACTGCGAAAATCTTCGTTGGCACGATCATTCAGGATTATATCATCAATTAAAAATTGGCCGGCCAGTGACCAGCGACGAGTTGGTTGCAGGAAAATATCTACAGCCCAGAGTCCGTTGGCTCCTTCAAGCTTTGTATCCTGATCATTCTGAGCTACTTCAAAAAATATGTTAAATGGATTTAAAAAGGAAAATTCAAATCGTCGACCTGGACCTCCATAAATGGCGGCTTCGGTTAAACCAATCTGTAAGGCTGAGAAAGGATAAATATCTACCCGATGTACAGAGAGATATTTGGTTGCGATGGTTTGTGGAATTTCACCTTCCTGAGTAATATAAGGGACATTATCCAGTTTTGCCGCCATAAAAGAAAGACTTAAACGCTTACTGTGAAATTGCACAAACAAATGATCATAGCTATAAGGATTTCGAGAAAGAATCAAGCTTCTTTTTCCTGCTGATGGAGTCCAATTTCTGTCCAGGCGCCCAAAGAATAAATCCACCCGGTCAAAGCTGACCAGGCCATAAGCATCATTGACTCGTCCTGTTAGAAGCTTATCTTTTCTGCCCAGAAAAAATGGGTCTCGCTTCAATTTGTTATCGGTAAAGGTTCGATTCACCGCTACAATATTTTTCAGCGCAGCAACCAGTTCACCGCTGACAAAATAGTCAACGCGAGCATCGTTCTGCCGTTGAAAACCATCCTGATCCACAACTACTTCACCATAAAAGGTCAGGTTATCTTTTTTAATAATTTTTGGATTCAAAAATTCATCACGTAAGAGTTTTACCCAGTAGCGTTCAGTTCTGGAAAGCTGACTATTCTTACTCAATTCTGTAATGGCCTGGATGATCTGGCTACGCTTGTAAGGCCGATTGGCTCTTAAAAGCTCCTTTAAATAACCCCGTTCCTGTAACAAATCGATGTAACGATAAGCCCAGTGACCGAGATAAAGATATCGCAAATTGATTGGTGAAATTACTTCGGAGGAGTCTTCCGGTAATTGTCCATAAACTTTGCATGAAATGGGTCTTGAGTAAATAAGAAATATTAAAACAAAAATACCTAAAAATTTTTTCTTACCCATCATAATAAGTTCAACCTTCTTTTACATTTAAAGGCTTTCGTTCTTTTTCCTTTAATTTACCAGGAGTTGGGGATTCAACTAAATGATAAACTACGCTTTCATTTTTAATGACCCGATCCATAGCGCTGACTAATTCAGGACAAAAATAATTACGAATTAAATCAATGTCGAGATTTCTGGTATCCCGATGATCAGAATGGTAAAGAATTAAATCGCCAGCGTGTAAAGCCACTGAATTGCCCAGTGGAAAACGAATGGACCAGCAATTTTTATTGATTTCTTTTAGAGATAACGTACTCTCATCCCTGGACCAGTCCCAGCGGTAATACCCATTATATTTGTAGAAATGCTCATTAAAACTTAATTGTAACACAGGATACTTTTTACGATTAAGGCGCAAACAAAATGCTTCAAAGTTAACCGTATGGGCCAGGTCACAAAGAATTTGCTGAATATCGAACAGGGTGGTTGCATTTTGTAATCTGTTGATTAGCTGGCGAACCTTCATGCGAGAGGTTATATTTCCCCAATGTCTTAGACTTCTTGAAACTAAACGTACAATTTCTTCAAATTCCCAGTATTCCAAATATTTAAGCGCAATACCAATAAATGAAATGAGCATCAAAAAAGCCAGGAGCGAATAAATATGGTGGTTAGATAAAAATAGCAAACTCAATAAAGCAGTAAATGCTGTGAAACCATAGAGGGATAACACAGCTTGCTTCATGGTCAGGCCCTTTTCAATCAATCGATGATGTATATGGCGGCGATCGCCAGAAAAAATAGAATGCCCGGTAACCAACCGACGTGCCATACTCAGTAAGGTTTCCCCGATGGGTAAGATAAATGCCACAATCGGTACGGCCAGCCAGATGCCTCCAGATTCTGTTTGCACGGCTTGAATCGATAACAAAGCTAACATCCCTCCCACAAACAAACTACCAGCATCTCCTAAAAACAACCGCGCCGGAGAAAAATTATAGCGAAGAAATCCCAGCAAAGCGCCCATCAAAATAATACCGGCAACCAGCACAAAAAACTTTTGATTTAAATAGGCTACCACAAGGATTGCAGACACAGAGATTACAGCCACGCCTGCATTTAAGCCATCCAATCCATCAATGATGTTAAAGGCATTGGCTACACCAACAATCCATAATAAAGTAAAAGGTAAGGAAAATATACCCAAATGGATGGGAGAGACATATGGCAATTCGAGAACCTCAATACGAAATCCAAGAAAGTAAGCCAGGATAGCAATAAGCGCTTCAAAAAAGAATTTAGAACGAGCATTCAGACGTTTGAAATCATCCACCACGCCAACTGACAGAATTAAAGTCACTACCAGTAAAAAGGGCTCGAAATTTTCCAGATTTGCTTTCAATGGGGCCAGCCAGTGGTGATCTATCAATTTACAACTAAGAAGAATTATGAAAAAAGTAAAATAAACTGCCAGACCACCACAGCGTGGTATCGGAACAGCATGAATGTGACGATCATTATCCGGCTGATCCAATAAACTGGTTTTGCCCCCTAACCTGCTAAACCACTTACTGAAAAGCATAGATAAAACTATAGCTGAAGAAAATAAAACAAGATAAGATATCATAACCACCCTTCCTTGGATGTCATTTCATTGATGTTTGTCGAATCGTTGATTATTAGTCAGTTGTTCGTTGTTAGTTGTATATTTTTTAAAAAGTGAAGTAATAGATTTTTTATCAATTCGAAATTCAAAATAGCTATACTTACTGCCAACTGCTACTGCCTACTGCCACTAACCCCCATCTCCCATTTACCATTTTCCATCTCCCATCAACCATCATCCCTCAACCAGGGCAGCCTCTTCCACCACCGCTCTTTGTTC
>CAZMEG010000480.1:0-3269 GCA_964565205.1 uncultured Cytophagia bacterium | reverse complement strand
GAATTAAATAATTTACATCCAGTTGATTTAGTTCCAACGTTTCTCGGTGCGCATGAAATTCCTGATGAATACCGTTCCAATAAACAGGCTTACATCGATTTAATCATTCAGGAAATGATTCCAGAAGTTGTTGAAAATAAGCTGGCAGAGTTTTGTGATGTATTTTGTGAAGCCCATGTGTTTAATGCACAGGAATCACGAAAAATTTTGCAAGCTGCCAAAGAGGCAGGCCTGAAATTAAAAATTCATGCCGATCAACTCACACATAATGGCGGGGCACAGTTAGCAGCCGAATTGCAGGCGGTTTCAGCAGATCACCTGGAATTTACCGATGAAAAAGACTGGCAAGCCATGCTGGATAGTAAAGTAGTACCGGTGTTATTGCCTGGCGCCGTGTTTTTCATCGGTAAGTCTCAATATGCCAGGGCAAGAGAGATGCTGCAAGTAGGCTTACCGGTGGCCATTGCTACTGATTTTAACCCGGGTACGTGTATGACCGAATCCATGCCATTAATTATGACCCTGAGTTGCCTGCAATTGAAACTTACTCCCGCAGAGGCACTCATTGCTTCAACCTATCATTCAGCCCTGGCTATCGATCGGGGGAACAAGATAGGAACTCTTGAAGTAGGTAAGAAAGCAGATGTGGTCATCTGGGATGTTCCTAATTACAAACATCTGGCATATCATTTTGGAGTGAATTTAGCCAATACAGTAATAAAAAATGGCAAGATTGTCTGGTAAAATAAAAGTGGATTGACTGGTGAATATGAAAATTCTAATTAAATATTTTTTTATTTGGTTCACGTTGACCTTTCTCTTAACTTCGTGTGAAAAAGACAACCCGATTCAGGGATTTGATCTGGCAAATCCGGGCGGACGAGGGCAATTAAAAAGCATTACCATTTCAAAATTAGAACAGGAGACTACCTTTAAGGGCAAAGTAGCCCCCACCGGTAATAGTTTAAGCCTTTCGCTTGGTTCATTTAATAATATAGAAACCCGCATTTTAATGAAATGGGAAAATTTACGTGATACTCTAAAAATTGAAAGTGCCACCATTATTTTAAAACCCCGATTAACTCTTGGGGACAGTTCCGGATCGTTCATGGCAATAGCGCACAAAGTTTTAAAGGACTGGGCTGAAGATAGCGTAACTGTGGAGAATTTTGATATCCTCGGTGACGTAGATCAAAATATCCTTGGTCAAACCGAAGTATTTGCTGTCAATCAGGACACCAGTCTAATTGATTCAATAAGCCTGGAAATTGATCCCGCACTGGTTCAGGCCTGGATTGATTCCACCGAACCCAATTACGGCGTTTTTATTGATTTCTCCGGGGCTGATTTTATTCGTGAATTTTCATCGTCAGAAAATGATAAAAACAGGCCTATTTTACAACTGGTAGGCAGGGTTAACGATACTAAAAAAGACACCTCAAAATTTGTAGCAACAATGGACGCTTTTTTGATTTCCAGCCAGGCTGATCCACCGGAGGGTCCTTTATATGTTAGTAATGCCTTTCGAAACCAAAGTGTGTTGAAATTTGATCTTTCCACAATCCCGCAGGCGGCTAACATATTAAAGGCGCAACTTGTTCTGAAATTACAAAACTCGAACTCTATTTTAACCTCGGATGGTATGGTCATCCAGATTTTAAGATTGTTGGAAGCTTTCGAAACACCTGAAACAGTGAATGCAGATTCTTCGTTTGTTTTTACCTCCACTGTTAGAGATACCTTAACCACGGTTACCGTCAACTTACGTAGTATGGTACAGGACTGGACGCTGGGACGAAAAGAAAACCATGGGCTAATCATCCAGCCAGCCCGACCTGGCCGTGACATTTCACGGGTGGCCTTCTTTTCCAGTCAGCAGGATACCAGTCAGGCGCCAAAATTATTAATTGATTTTACTATTCCACCTGAAGGTCCATAAAAAGAGAGGATTATGAAAAAATTAAGACTTCTACTTCTCGGTTTATTATTATTAAGTTTTTCCAATGCCATGGCTCAATCTTTTTATTCTTCAAGGGGGGTAGGAATTGTTCGCTATTTTGTTAGTGGCAGGGGTGTGGGCATGGGGGGCGTAGGACTTTCCATTTCCGGACCCCTTACCGTAAATTATATCAACCCGGCAGCCATTGTAGCACATCCTTTAACAACAATTACGGGAAATTTTTTCCATGAGTCGGTTAGTTTAAATGGTACCGCTTTGGATGGGTCCATTTCTGATACGAATGTGGGAGGCTTTCAATTTGTTGTTCCGATTCAAAGAAATTTTTTAGCCATTGCATTAGGATTAGTACCGTACACCTCCATTGAATATGCTTTTGTCTCACAGGGCACGTTTAAAGGGGTGCCTTTTAATGAAAGAATTTCAGGGGATGGAGGAGTAAATATTGGATTTTTTAGCTTCGCTTTTAAGCCGATTGAAAGGCTTTATGTGGGCGCCATGGGCATGTTGTATTTTGGAAATTTAAGAAATTTCTGGCGAGTCGATTTTGAAACCAGAGAATTTGTTGATATCCGTGACGAAGTGAGACGAGGATTTACTGCCGGAGGGATACGTGGCGGGTTTATTCTGCATTTGTCAAAAAGATGGAGCGTGGCTGGTGTGTATTCACCATCTGTAAATTTAAACGCCAATCGATCGATACGTTTACGATTTGGCGAGGTCGACAATTTTGGGGAAAATAAGGACATAGATTTGCCCAAAGCTTATGGTTTTGGTACATCATTTATGTTAGGAAAACTTCTGGCCGCAGCAGATGTGTATTTTGAAAAATGGTCTGAGGTGGAGAATAGTAATGGATTTGTTAACGACAGTAAACGTATTGCATTTGGTGTGGAGTATTCTGGTAGAGGTTCGTTTGAGGCCTCCTATTTCAGTCGTGTGGCACTCAGGGCGGGTATTTATTACCGCGATTTAGGATTGGAAGAACCGGCAGGTGCTAAAGTCACAGAATTATTTGGTACCTTTGGCCTGGGCTTACCAATTAAATGGCGGGCAAGCCGCTTAGATTTTGCTATTGAAGCAGGAAGAAGGGGCTCTTTATCTTCTAATCCCATAAAAGAGACCGTCGTCAGGATCACAGGAACAATAACCATAGGGGAAAGATGGTTTTACCGTGGTGGTAGGATAAATCGTTAGAAGTTGTAAAAGTTATGTAATATTTCCTTGATTTTTTTCTAATTGTTTAGTAAAATAAACAATCTAAAATTATGAAATTTCATAATTTTATAATTATTTAGCGGGAGGGTAAAAC
>CAZMEG010000479.1:0-3273 GCA_964565205.1 uncultured Cytophagia bacterium | reverse complement strand
AAAAGCCTCCTCGGTTTCACCAGGAAATCCTACCATGACATCCGTACCCAGGCAGATTTCCGGTATTTTTTTATGGACGAATTCAATGAAATCAACATACTCACGAACCGAATACAATCTTCGCATTTGATTTAAAATTTGGTCGTCGCCACTTTGAATCGGAATATGTAAGTGCCGGCAGAGTTTCTCTGAATCGGCCATATATTCCACCAGTTCCACAGGAATTGTGGTCGGTTCAATGGAACTGATTCTGATGCGCTCCATTCCGTCAATGGATTCCAGCATTTTAATGACATCCAGAATGGTTTTGCCTTCATAATTATAAGTACCGATGTTCACGCCACTCAAAACCAGTTCCTTGTGTCCGCGTTCAACCAGTTGCAAAGCCTCCCGCTGAATATCCCAGAAGGCTCGACTTCGAGCCCGCCCACGGGCAAATGGAATGATGCAAAAGGTGCACATGAAATCACAGCCGTCCTGAATCTTAATATTGGCCCGGGTAGCATGCTCATAATTTCCCACCGAAGCAATGGTAAAAGGGGTTCGCTTAATTCTTGCCTTTCGTACCACCGGCTCCGGTAATTTTTGAGGCACATCGATGAAGCTGGCCACATCCATTTTCTCTTCATTGCCCACAATCAGATCGATGCCATCGATTTTGAGCAAATCTTCGGTACCTACCTGGGCATAACAGCCAACCACAGCCACAAAGGCATTGGGCGATTTCTTCAAGACCTGGCGTACCAGTTGCCGGCATTTGGAATCGGCCTGCTCGGTAACTGTACAGGTATTAATCACGCAGACATCAGTTTCTTCACCGAAATCCACAATCCGGTATCCCCTTTCTTTGAAAGTGTTACTGATTAACGCCGTTTCGGCCTGATTCAAACGACAACCTAAAGTGTAAAAAGATGCTCTAAATTGTGTTCTCGTTCTGGTCATTTTATCGTATTTTAGCAAACGTAGTGGTTAATCCAACTAACAACCTGATATCAAAGCCAGCATTTTCAATATTTAAATTTATTGATGAATCTAAGACCAATCGCGGTGTTACCGAGTAATTCCCACCAAATGAGGTTAAAAAAACCGTTTCTCCTCTTTCAAAGCTACGGTTAAAAAGCAATTCGATGAAACCGCTGCTTCTTTTAGTAATTCCACGGCTAAGTGTTACAATTCCCAAAAATTGTTCATCTGTCCCACCATTGGGAATACCCGCAAACGTTAATCCAGCATTGATATCAAGACTTACTTCATTGATCACCTGATTCAAAATAAATAGAAAATGATAATCTACTTCTCCGGAACCCAGGCCTTTGCTTTCATCGGCTGTAGGCAATTTTATAGCTACCTGTCCGGCCAGAGAAGGCTCAGTCTCATTGCCTTCTTTGAATCTATGCCTACCACCAATAATTAAATCACCAAAGCCGGTTTCCGAGTTCCCATTGGACCTGTTGACCAGGGGTGAAAATCCCAGGAACAGTTCTGTGTTTTTATTAAGCCCGTATTTTAAAAGTAAGGGCGTATCGAAAAGATGTTCGTCCAGAGCAAGTCCGGCTTCCAGTTCCAGCCAGCCCGGATAGGTAGTGGTGGTACTGAAACTATTGGTGGGTCGCTGCGGGGTTGCCGTAACTTCCGGATTCTGCCCAAATAATATCGCAGTAAATCCTAAAACCACGGTTAATATAAATCCAGATGTCATAAGTTTTTGATTCATTTAAACGTCTCCTTTAAAGGAATAAGATTTCCATCTTTTTCAATATACATTTTTTCTCGCCGAATTCGGAAACTATGAGCTGAGATACCATACATTTTTTCAAGTAAAATCTCCGGTCGAACATTTCCGCGACTACCTGTTGCCAGAATCATCCGTAAAGATAGTGGCGTTTTACCGTTTTCAACAGAAATCCTCTTAATCAATGGCTTAATATCTTCCACTTTGGTTATTCCTTTTTTGACCTTTTCTATCTGAATCCTTTTCTGATTTAAAAACCTTGTTACGATGTCTTTATGCAGGGAAGCTAAATTTCCATTATATTTTCCATTAAATCGATGTTTGAGCTGAGCATTCAATTGTTTGGAATCCAATTGAACAGAATATTCGGAAGCACAAACCAGTTTAAAAAGCGATTCAGTCTGAGGATCGATTCTGATAATATAGTTAAATCTTAAATTTTCAGGCAATTGTTCATTGAGTTTTATTTTCAAAAGTTCCGGGTCCACTTCTACGATCGTTTCAAAATCAAGGAACTCTTCAACACTCTCAATTCCCACACCCAGTGCCGGACCGAAGGAAAGAACTGGAGCCGGATGATAACCCTCACTGTAACGCAAAGGTACTCCAGCTCTCGAAAAGGCTCTTGTGAACGTACGAGTAAGGTCAAGGGCGGAAAGATAACGAAATTCACCCAGCTTACGATAAGCTGCACGATAACGGGTAATGGACTTTCTGGCACCGGCAAAAACATCATCGAGAGTTCGCAATTTTACATGGATGCCTCGCTCAAGACTTCGCCAGCTTTCGATTCTCTCCTGGCGAATAGCCTCCAGATCGCATTCCAGACCACAATGATAGCACACCATGGGGGCTTTCTCGTCTGGACGCCCAAGATCGGTGCGATGAATTTCTTCTTTCTTTTTATAGGGCTTCTCACAGGCCGGAGTAAATTTACCCCGGAGAGCCCGTTTTAATTCCCGAATCAAAAATTCCTTTTTCACCCGTGTATCCAGATGATCCCAGGGTAAAGGTGCATACAGGGGGACATCTTTCAACCAGATTTCGGTGTCCATCTGCAAATCTTCAAACACCTGACGCCAGACTTCGATTTTTAACTGTTCACTCCACGCATCAAATCGACAACCCCGACGATAAGCCAATTCAATGGCTTTGCTCAACCGACGATCACCCCGGGAAAAAATAGCCTCCAGCCACGAATGGTCCACATCATGATATTTAAAGCGCAGTCGCTTGTAGGGCTTAATCAGACTCAACAAATATTTTTGCTTTTCTCGAAGCGAATCCCGGTCTTCAAAACCCAGCCACTGAAATGGCGTATGAGGTTTCGGTATATGGGAAGCCACACTGATGGTCACCTGGGCCAGCCGGCCATGTTCCTGTTCAGCCAATTTTAAAATCTTTACACCAAGGTCAACGATGGCTTTCAAATCCTCTTCCGTTTCCGTTGGCAATCCTATCATAAAATAAAGTTTTATATGCGACCAGCCATTTTTGAAGGCATTACGCGCACCTTCCAGTATCACTTCTTCGGTAATGCC
>CAZMEG010000478.1:0-3281 GCA_964565205.1 uncultured Cytophagia bacterium | reverse complement strand
ACTTCGCCCAGTGTCATCCCTTTTGATAGATACGAAACCACAATTTCTCCATCTTTAAATTTTTGTGTGAGTTTAATAAATCCTGAACGTACTAAATACAGGGCATCGGCTTTTTCTCCTTCTCTGGTGATTACTTCATTGGGTTCGCAAGAAATGAGCTCAACTCTTTCTTTTAAATTCTCAAGAAAAGTATCATCGCAATTTTCAAATAGAGGGGTATTTTTGAGTTGAGAAAAAAGTGCTCTTTCCCTATAAACTTTATCAATATGTTCTTTCAAAATTCGGGATTTACGTTTCATTAATCTCAGGGCTGGTACCCTGATTTGCAATAGCTCACACTCGGTAATTGTTTTAGCAGTCACCGATTGCGGCCAACCACTTAAAGCACCAATTTCACCGAATATCTCTCCCGGACCCAGAAGGATTCGCTCCCCTATTGATAAATTAAAATCCATTACGGACAAAAACACCAAATTTGAAGATTTTGTATCCTGTTTTTTTATCTGGGTATGATAAACAGTATCCTGTGATGATTTTCCAGATTCAGTCTTTTTAAAAAAATGTTCATTTTTTAAGCCTATCCGGGTCTTATCAAACCTTGGTCGACTTAATTGGGAATTGTTTAGAAATTTATGAAGATAGATTTCAACATTGCCATGAATGATAAAAAAGGCCAAATCGATATACGAACCTTCTTCAAACAAAATGGCATCTTTTTGCCACCTTGCAAGGGAAATATCTGGACTAATTTTTTCAAGAAATGGGTCATCGTAATCCTGGAAAATTTCGAATCGTTTTAATTGGCGAGGTGATAATTTCTCGGAGATTTCTAATATACCAGCTTCCCGGTTAGCATAACTCCAACGATCTTTATATTGTTGAATGCGGCGAATTTGCGTTGGAGAAATTTCTATATTGGTTAAATAAGACATCAGCTTATTCTTTGTAGAGTTTTTTGTATAAAAGTTCTAATCTTGCCTTTAAGAGAAGAAGAATTTGTTCAATAGAGGTGCTATCGCTAATTACAGGAAATGGGGGTAATTTCAATTCTCTTTTTTGGGGGACAATCAATACTTTGTTCGAAATCGGTTGTATAGTCGGAGAATTATTGGAAACAATAGGTGAACCAAAAGATCTCGATTTATCAACTAAAGTAACCTGGGGAATGGGTCCTCGCTTATGTTTTATCCTTTCATAGGCATTTTTTAATTCTTCCGGTTTAAATATTGGTTTTTGCCAGTGCTTGATCTTTTGATTTCCAGCGACAAAGTCAAAATCAGCGCCGGTAGGATGGCCAGTAGAAATCAACCTGGGATCAGTAATATAATGACATTGCGCACAAACTTCAGCCTGTATGTTGACATTCTCCAAAAGAATCATACCAAGGTTCTTTCCAACCCGATAACCCCCTTCTGTATGAGGTTTTCTATATTCACTGGCAGGGCCATGACAGCTTTCACAACTTACGCCATCCAGAACCTCTTGGGATTCCTGACCACTAACAATGGTACCATGGCAATCCATACACAATTGATTGCCTTTAGTCATTTCAGAAATTTTAATTCCATAGAGCTGGGCAATCTGCACATTTTTAGTTTCCCGATTGTAAAAAGGATCAATTGAACGATAATGAGGGTCAGTTGCCCACCATTTGTTTTGATCCACATGACAGTTGCAGCTTGGTCCAAGAGTTTTATATTGAGAACGAGGACGGATATATCTTCTCTTTTCATAATTTACTACGGATTTTTTTTCCGGTGAAGAAGGAATAGGGATATTGGTTGTTGTATCAATACTAGTGACCAAAGTCTTGGTCACCCCGATTCCGGCCATTAAGCTGTCTAGGCTGGCTAATTGAAATCCATCGTTATTTTTAATAAATTTTTTAATCAACGTTCTAATTTTATCTGCAGCTTTTAAAAGATTTGAATGGTTGTTTAGCGTGATATTTACCTGTCCGGCTATTTTAAGAATCCCTTCTATTTCGGGTAAAGCGACTCTTTTATTTATGGCATTTAGTTGAACGATAGCATTCCGAACACGTCTTTGCATAGCTTTAATATAAACACCTTGCTCCTTGGCTATTGCTGTTGCACGAATACTGTATTCCAAATCCACCGCTTTTCCCACAACGAACATAACCCGTTTACGTTCTGGTGAATGTTCACGATTTTCGGTTTTGGTAGGATCGAATTGAGCCTGCAAAAAATTGTGACGAATTTTGTCCATCCATTTTACAAATTCGAAATCGCGACTGCCTGTAGTATGGCCTCCAACATTAACCAATTTTTCATGTGGTACCGTATGGCATTGAAAACAGTTGGCTACAACCTCATAAAGCTCGGAGGGTCGAAACATACCCCTGGCTTTACTTTCTGCTATACGCCAGGCTTTGTGTTCAGGAGGTTCCGTTCGATAATCATATCCTTTGCCATAATTATTATGAATGTTAATCCAATCTCTTGCAGCCCCATGGCACGATTCACAGGAAACCCCAGACAAGGCTCTAAGCTGCCCCTTTTTTATACCAGCCAGATAATGACATTTCAAGCAAAGACTTTCACGTTTAATAAGCTTAAGCCCCATTCTTTCTTTAATGCGTTCAGCTAACTGTGTCCGATGAAGCGTTTTAAAACCGGTGGCATGTTTGGTTTCTTTCCAAACTTTGTATTCCAACTGATGGCATTCACCGCAGGGCTCCGCTGTCACAACCTTTTCGGGATTATGCCAGACATAATCTGGATTGTAAACTTTTTGGGAAAAAAGGCTGGACGAAATCATACTAAAGATTATGAAATAAAAAAGGAAATATTTACCTTTTTTGTATACAACGATCATTTATAAATCCACTAAAGTCGGGTTAGAATTTCAAAGCGTCCCCCAAAACGTATCCTATCCTTGGAGGCAAGAGATGCTCTACCTTTTTCAAAAGAACTAAATCCATCAAATCGTAACACCCAGCGCCTACCCACAGCTATCTGGTATCTTAATCCAGCGGCTGCGGCCCTTTGTCCCCGGTTATTGGTGGCATACCGTCCTCCCAGTTCCAGAATAAGTTGTTGACGCGTATGCGCAAAAAACATCTGATATCCTAAACTGCCACCAACAGCTTCCGACGCATCGTTACTCAAAGCAGCCCCATACCGCCCTAAACCAGCAGCTTCAAATAAAATCCCTGTTCGACCTAAAGGTCCGCCTGTGCTGGGATCCCGTGAAGCAGACCTAAAATTTTTAATTCCCCAGAAACCGTTGATGTAAACTAAATTGTGATTTCCATGAGG
>CAZMEG010000477.1:0-3293 GCA_964565205.1 uncultured Cytophagia bacterium | reverse complement strand
CAGAAAATTCAGGCTACAAAAATTTATTGACAGTATGCCAATTTATTCTTATATTTTTCAACCACTAAAGGATTAGGGAAATTACCATTTTGAAACATTTCTTTTCTAATATGAACAGGAAGTTATTTTTTATTTTTTTTATTTTATTCCTGCCACATTGGGTTCGGGCTCAGTTTCCACAAAAGACACATCTTGATACCATTAAGGCAGAAAAGCCGTATGAAATCAGGCCCCCTTCTAACTTTTCCTCGACCCCTTTTCAAAATTTGACCGGGGAAACGCAAAGTACCCGATTAGATATTTTCGGGTACGATCTTTTTAATAAAAATTTTTCGGACATTCAAACCAGCGGTACCAGTGTGCTACCCCCGCAATATCGATTGGGACCCGGTGACAAGCTGGGCATTTACCTTCTGGGTAATGTTCAGGAAGCTCGGGAAGTGCTGGTCAATGTAGAGGGTAAAATTTTCGTCCCGCCGGTGGGCGTGCTTTTTGTCTGGGGTCTGAGCATGGACGAATTGAAAAAGCTTATGGAGAAAAAGCTGGCTCAATTCTATGATAACTTCACTCTTGATCTCATGCTCCTGCAGCCCAAAAATGTACTGGTTTCGGTAGTTGGTGAAGTTAACCACCCCGGTAAATATATTCTAAGTGCGTTAAATACAGTTCTGGATGCCGTGATTCGGGCCGGTGGCCCCACAGCAAATGGCTCCCTGCGCGATATTCAACTCATCCGGGATGGCACTCATTACGCTTCCGTGGATTTTTATCAGTTTCTCATGAGCAATAAACAACAATCGGAGATTTATCTGGAAGCGGGAGATCGTATTTTTGTACCCCTGGCAAAAAAGAAGGTCAAGGTGGAAGGGGAAGTCTATCGGCCATTTATTTTTGAATTAAAACCAGGGGCTGAAGAGAGATTGTCCGATGTCATCCATTTTGCCGGCGGCTTAACCGATCTGGCTTACCGAAAAAAAATTGAGATCAGTCGCCTGGAAGATGATGGCCATCGTCGGTTAATTTATGTGAATTTTGATGCCATTGCTGCTGGTGATTCCACGGAGGATTTAATCCTGCACAATCAGGACAGAATCAAGGTTTATTCTAAACTTGAACAGATTCATCAACGCACGGTATCCATTTATGGTGAAATTCGCCGGCCCGGAAAATATCGATTGGAAGATAATATGCACCTCAGTGATTTGATTTTAAAAGCCGGCAATCTCACCCGAAAGGCTTACACTCTGGAAGCAGAAATCGCCAAGGTCGATCCAGGCCAGCCTACAAGATTTGTGAAGGTTAACCTGGACGAGGTTTTCAATGCCAGTGATCACACAGATATCCTTTTAGAAGAAGATGATCAGGTGTTTATACGACAGATTCCGGAGTGGGAAGTAGGTTTAATGGTGGAAGTACGGGGAGAAGTTAAATTCCCGGGCAAGTACTCCATTGTCAAGGATAGTACCCGCTTGAGTGAAATTATTCACCGCGCCGGTGGATTTACCGAAGAAGCCTTTTTGCAGGAAGCCTATGTGATCCGTCCCGGAACTCGCCCGCACTTCGATAAAGAGTTTGAACGCCTGAAAGCCATGCGACGTGAAGAAATGACTGACCTGGAATATCAGTACTTCGTTATGAAACAAAATTCTGAAAATGTAGATCGGGTGGTAGTGAATTTTGAAAAATTATTTTATCAGAATGACTTAAGCGAAGACATTATTCTGGAAGATGGTGACATCATCGTCATCCCTAAAAAACCTAAAGTTGTCACAGTAACCGGACAGGTGGCCAAACCTGGTGGTGTACCGTTTCAACCTGGCGCTTCTCTGGACTATTACGTAAGCAAAGCCGGTGGACCCACATGGGATGCTAATACAGGCAAAACGAAAATAATTAAAGTAACCGGGGAAGTCTTAAACGATGAGGATGTGAAGGAATTTATGCCCGGGGATATTATCTGGGTGCCTCGTAAAGAAGACAAATCCATCTGGCCCGTAATATTACAATCCATCACGGTTACAGCACAACTGGCATCCATTTATTTAATCATAGACACAGCCATTAATCGATAATTTATGTCCGCTGATTCTGATTACAAAGAAATCAACCTGTTCGATTATTTGATGGTTGTAATAAAACATCGCCACATGATTCTGAAAAATACGTTGATTGCGGCCGTGGCTATGGCCATCATTAGCCTGTTTCTGCCTTCCAAATACACTGCCACCACAACCTTGCTTCCACCGGAAGATAATACTCAGCCCTCATGGGCCACTCTGTTGAGCAATGCCGACCTGCCACTTTTGAATCTGGGAATACAGGCTTCCTCATCAGAAATTTTTGTGGAGATTTTAAAGAGTCATTCTGTGGCAAACATTGTTTTAAACAAGAAATACCAGTACCAGGGTAAGTCAAAATCTTTACTGGAAATCTGGGACACTCAAGAAGAAGGTGAAGCGATTCAAAAACTGCACAAGCGCTCTAAAATATATGCTAATAAGCAAGGAATTATCTACATTTCCGTGGAATTAAATGATCCTGATCTGGCCGCTCAGGTAGCCAATGCCTTTGCTATGGCTTTAGATCGTATTAATCAGGAAAAGAGTATTTCAAAAGCCAAAAATTCACGAATCTACATCGAAGAACAGCTTAAAAAAACCGAGAAAAATCTGAAAGAGGCCTCAGAAAGATTGGCAAAATTTCAGGAACAACATAAAGCCGTCTCGCTGGAAGAGCAAACCAAAGTGGCCATAGAAAAAGCGGGCGAGCTTAAAGGAACCATCATGGCTAAAGAAATGGAATTGAATGTGGCCCTGCAAACCATGAAACCGGACAACCCCCGGATTATTCGCCTGCAGAAAGAACTGGACGAATTGAAAAAACAGTATGAGCACCTGCAGTTTGGAAATACTATTGCACTGGATAAGGAGAAAGATTATTTCATACCATTTTCAGAGGTGCCTGAAATTAGCTTAAAATTGGCCGAATTGATCAGGGAAGTGAAAGTTCAGGAGACCATCTGGCAGTTGCTGAACCAGCAGTACTATAGCGCAAAAATTCAGGAAGCCCGAGACACGCCAACCGTACAAATACTCGATGAAGCGCTCCCTCCACAAGAGCGCTCCAGTCCCAAAAGGAGTTTACTGGTAATTATTACTGCAGTTCTTGGATTTTCTTTCAGTCTCTTCTGGGCATTTGTGCTTGAATACAGCGAAAGAATCAAGCAGAATCAGGAAGAATACAGTAAAATTCAAAATATGATTAATGAAATCAAAAGAGATATACAGCAATCC
>CAZMEG010000476.1:0-3297 GCA_964565205.1 uncultured Cytophagia bacterium | reverse complement strand
AAAAAATCTGAAAATTAAATTGACCGTATTTGTGATTGCGATTTTTATATGGTTTTTTGTAGTCACTGAAAATGATTATGAATATATCATCGATGTACCAGTCTATTTGATGAATATCCCTAAAAACAAAATTCTCATAAATGAAATACCTGAGAAGGCAAAAGTTAAAATTCACGGCAATGGTAAGGCGCTTATTGCGCTAAATTTAAGCAGGAGTGCACGAGTAGAATTAGACCTTTCGGGTATCGACAGTGTAAAGACCTTCTATCTCAAACCAGGCGATGTATTAATTTCCAGAGCCAGTGGAAATATTCAGGTACGCGAAGTTTTAATGCCAGATTCAATTACCGTCAAATTGGATGATATAATGATAAAGAAAGTTCCTGTAATCTCGCAGATCACCGTTCAACCTTATCCCGGTCATACCATTGTCGATTCTCCTGAAATTCAACCCGATTCAATTAACGTAAAAGGTGCTAAATTTTTAGTTTCAAAAATTGACAGTGTATTTACTGAAGCAAAGGTTTTTAAAGATTTAAGATTCGATTTAAGAACCTCTATTCCACTCATTCCTCCATCATCTCCGCTTGTTTCTTATTCTGCAAATGAAGTAATCGTTCATTATGATGTACAAAAGCTTATGGAAATTACTATGAGTGAAATCCCCGTAAAAGTTTTAAATGCTCCACGTAATCTGGTAATTCACGTAGTTCCATCCACTTTAACCCTGGTTTTAGAAGGAGGGGCGGAACTATTATCTCAAATTAAACCGGGCGACATCCTGGCTTATATCGATTATCAAAAAGTGAAATATATGGGTACCAATCAACTACCAGCTTATATCGAAACACCGAGGGGGGTCAGCTATCGGGATGTTCACCCACGCTTTTTTAAGCTAGTATTCGAACGATCATCATCCAGATGAACATGGCAATTCAACATCAAGACTTTTTTTATGTCAACCCTGAAGATGTACAAAAATCACACCTCATTTTAAAAGATGAGGAATTCCACCACGCTGTTCATGTTCACCGAAAACAAATCAACCAGATTATCTGGGCGGTTAATGGCAGGGGATTAGCTTATGAATGCCTGGTTACTGATATTAAAAAAGATGCCCTGGTCGCTAAGATTCTTAATATGTATCATAATTTAAGTGAACCAGCCTTTAAACTTCATTTAGGCTTTGCTCTCATTAAAGGCTCCAAAATTGATTGGCTCATCGAAAAATGTACGGAAGTTGGTGTCTCAGCTTTTTTACCTTTCATAAGTTCAAGAACAGAAAGTAACGTTACCTCAACCAAGATACAAAGATGGCAGAGATTGACATTAAGTGCCATGAAGCAATGCGGTCGATCCTGGAAACCAAAGATCGAAGATCCACAACATTTTGAAAAACTGTGTAAAAATTTTACCGGCGAGGTTAAATTAATAGCTCACGAGGCGGAAGAACAGTTCTCTTTAAAAAAGTATCTTGCTCGATACAATAATAAGAATGTGCCCCAAAGTGGTATTATTCTGATTGGTCCTGAAGGTGGATTTACAGATCAGGAAATTATGCTGGCCATATCCTGTGGTTTTCAGCCTATTTCACTGGGATCGAGAAGATTGCGTTCTGAAACAGCTGCCGTAGTAGGAGCCGCCCTGTTGCTTTCAGAAATGGAATCTTTTATCCGGAATAATTCATGAATTCACTTTATTTTCATAATTAAATTGGATGAATACAATCAAGAAATCCGAAATTTCGATCAACAAATTCCAATTTCATTTTTGGATTTGGGATTTGTTCAATTGGCATCCTCAAAGATTGTGAATTACACAGGTGTGCAATTAGGATGTTTTAAAGAATGGCTCAGAATTCCATTTTTTGTTGGAAAGGTCATGTTGAACAAATTTGTGAGGTCTGGTATGGAGAATTGTATCTTTTGTCAGATAATCCAGGGTAAAAAGTCAGGTGATATTGTTTATCAGGATGAGCAGGTAACGGCATTTCGAGATATAAATCCTCAGGCACCTGTTCACCTTCTTATTGTGCCCAATCAGCATATCCCGACGGTTAACGATTTAAAAGACGAAGATGCCAGCCTTATTGGGAAACTTTATTTAATTGCCAAAAAACTGGCCACACAAGAAGGGATTCATAACCGCGGCTATCGTCTGGTTATGAATTGTAACCTCGAAGCAGGTCAGTCGGTTTACCATATACATTTGCATTTATTAGGTGGACGGTGGATGAAATGGCCGCCAGGATAAAAACCAACGGCCGGAAGGCTTCCCCCCACCCAAATACTCCCGGCCGTTGAAAAATTTACTTCTAACCAGTTTTCTCACGTTGGCCGAACCAAACTTACCAGCTTACATCAAACGATTGATCATAATTTACTCCCTGGGCTGTCCCTTTGATCTTACCTTTGGCGTTACCGGTACCATCTGAATTAATGGTTATAGTAGCTTCATAAGTGAGATCTGTGGTAAAAGTGTTACCATTTACATTGGTGGTTTGATCTATATTGAAACTCACATAAATGTTTGTTGTCCCGTCAGAACTAATGGCCCATTCAACCAGAAAAGTTCCTATAACTTCAGTGCCCTGATTAAATAGTCCACAGGTAGAGGCACTAAAAAGATCACCGAAATCGTAATTGAACCTGCCATTGCGGTAAGTACTGGACAAAAAGCCATCGGCAATTTGTTTATCGTTAAATGAGATATCGGAATTTTCTGTACAGGTACCATTTAATTTCCAGGTCATCTCATAACCTTCAGCAGGATCGTTCACCTGAGTCCGGGAAACAATTAAGGTGATCCCATTTCCCAAATCGATCGGGATTTCTTCGGTGGGGGAGGTTATATTAACTAACTTATTAAGTAAATCTCCTTTCGTGAGATAGTTAAGGAATGTATTTATGCTTCCACCTGCAATTCCAATCCCAATTAATGCATTAGCCGCCTGCTGGTTTCCCTGAGCAGCCGCATTAGTTAATCCCGAAGTGGCTTTATCAAGGTTCAAAGCCTTCTTCAATTCATCGGTAGTGAGAGGAGATCCACTCTGAATAGAAAAATTGCCACTCCCACCTCCAGGTCCAAGAGGCTTATCTTTCCCACAATTTAGATTGAACAATACAAACAAAAGAATAGATAAAAAACTAACAACATGTTTGATAATGCGTTTCATTTGAACCTCCATAAGTTAATTCTATATAGGTTTTACAAAACTCAAAAATTAATAATAATATTGAAATTATAAAACTGCCTTCTGCCCTATTTTCCTCCTGCTATGTAACTCTTTAATTTTAC
>CAZMEG010000475.1:0-3300 GCA_964565205.1 uncultured Cytophagia bacterium | reverse complement strand
GAGTTCTGGTATGAGCGTTGCCATCCTTGATTGTGGCGTGGGTAATCTGCGCAGTCTGCAAAATGCTCTGCGCTATCTAAACACAGAGCATAGGATAGTCAGGAAACCTGAAGAACTTCATCTGGATGAAAAGCTGATTTTGCCTGGGGTGGGACACTTTGGCTATGCCATGCGTAACTTACAAAAAAGTGGTCTCCATGAGCTTATTGTGAAGGTGGCTGATTCGGGAACCCCGGTTCTGGGCATTTGTCTTGGCATGCAACTTTTTTTCAGTGCAAGTGAAGAAGAAGCTGGTTGTTCCGGACTGGGTTTAATTAAGGGTTTTGTTAAAAAATTTCACGGTGCTTTGAAAGTGCCGCACATGGGCTGGAATGAAATTAAATTTATTCGTCAGTCCAGACTTGCCAGGGCTCTTCCCGTAAGTCGGTATGCTTATTTTGTACACTCTTTCTACTGTCAACCAGAGCTTGACCACACCATAGTTGCTCAATCTGATTATGGGGGTTCTTTTGCGGCCATAGTTGAACAGGAGAATATCTTTGGACTGCAATTTCATCCGGAAAAAAGTCAGGATTTGGGTTTGCAGATTTTAAAAAATTTTGTGGAGTTGTAAAAATGCAGGTCATACCGGCTATCGATATTAAAGATGGGAAATGTGTTCGTTTGTTGCAGGGCTCGTTCACGGCAATGACCACCTATGCCGATGACCCGGTAGAAATGGCGCTCTATTTTGAAGAAAAGGGGGCCCGTAAACTTCATATTGTTGATCTTGATGGAGCACAAACGGGTCATCCCGTAAATCGCTCGGTGGTGCAGGAATTGGTGAATGCCATCACCATCCCTGTACAATTAGGAGGGGGCATTCGTTCTTTGCAGCAGATCGAAAGTTGGCTGAACACAGGCGTTACACATATCATAGTGAGTACCCTGGCCTGGCAATCACCGGAAAGTGTTGTGCAAGCCTTAAAACAATTTGGACCTGATAAAATTTTTTTAGCTGTAGATATGCGAGATGGAAAAGTAAGCGTATGGGGCTGGCAGGAAGACACAGGATTGGACCCTTTAAAATTTCTCCAACCATTTAAAGAGGCCGGCTTGAAGCGAGTGATTTACACGGAAATAAGTCGAGATGGTACTCTGCGGGGCCCCGATATTGCGGGTTTACATTCATTTGCAAAAAAAATCAGCGTAAAAATCACGGCATCCGGTGGAATCTCTTCACTTCATGATTTGGAGCTGTTAGCAAAATTGAGTCCCCCGGGAGTGGATAGCGTGATTGTAGGACGAGCTTTTTATGAAGGTACCCTCCAACCAGAAGAGGTTTTTAATGCTGGCTAAGCGAATCATTCCATGTCTGGATGTTAAGGAAGGGCGCGTGGTAAAGGGCATCCAGTTTGTAAATTTACGTGATGTGGGCGATCCGGTGGAATTGGCCCGATATTATGTTCAGGAAGGAGCCGACGAACTGGTTTTCCTGGACATTACCGCCAGTAAAGAAAAAAGACGCCTGGTTTATGATCTGGTAGAACGTGTGGCGGAAGAAGTTTTCATACCATTTACGATAGGTGGAGGTCTGCGAAATCTGGAAGACATTCGGGAAATTTTAATACGGGGGGCTGACAAAATCAGTTTGAATACCGCAGCCGTGGAAAATCCCGATCTGATCTCTCAGGTGGCCCGGGCTTTTGGTTCCCAGTGTGTGGTGGTGGCGATCGATGTGAAGAGGGTAGGGGAGAGTCACTGGCAGGTATATACCCATGGGGGAAGTCGGGCAACCGGTTTGGATGCCATAGACTGGGCCCACCGAGTGGCACAACTGGGGGCTGGTGAGATTCTATTGACCAGTATGGATCGCGATGGTAGCACACAGGGTTTTGACCTGGAAATTACCCGGAAAATTTCTACTACGGTGAAAATCCCGGTGATAGCCTCGGGAGGTGGTGGGGTACCAGAACATTTCGCCGAGGTTTTTCAGAGCGGTAAAGCTGATGCCGCCCTGGCGGCTTCCATATTCCATTATCAGAAATTTCGCATTAGTGAGATAAAGAGGTATTTATATGAATACGATATACCGGTGAGGATTTAAACTAGAGGAATAGATAACATTTTGAGGTAAAATATGGAGCTAGTAAAACAGATCAAATTTGATGAGCGTGGATTAGTTCCGGCAGTTGTGCAGGATGTCCATTCTAAAGAAGTACTCATGGTAGCTTACATGAACGAAGAAAGCCTGAGCCGTACTTTAAAATCAGGTAAAGCCTGGTATTTTTCGCGCTCCAGGAAAAAATTGTGGCTCAAAGGCGAAACCAGCGGTAATTTTCAACTGGTGAAATCCATTAAATATGATTGCGACGGGGATACTCTGCTGTTAGAGGTTGAGCAAAAGGGGTATGCCTGTCATACCGGTAATTATTCATGTTTTTATCGAAAGCTTTTGTAATAGCCTGATGAATTCATAGCCACGTTTGCACTGGGACTCCTCTAAGGTGAAGTAGATGGTTATAAGGAGCTCAATCGAGACGAGTCGAGTTCCGATTGCCCATTGCGATTGTAGACATGTTTCCGACATTTAAAGCAATCGCGAAGGTTCGGAGTTCGAGGGCCTCGAAGGACAGCGAAAGTCGTTTTAAAAATGATCTAACCCGGTTTAAAACCGTGTTTTGTTTTGACCCCTGTCTTCAAGAAGTGGCTGTCCAAAAAGGTAATCGGTTTTATTTAAATCTACAATTTTTAGCGGTCAGGGACTGTCAGGGACCGCTTCTATCCTATATACGGCTAGACGCTGTCCCTGACACTGTGTTTTTGGAGAGCCTCTTCTTTGTCCCCCTTTCTTCAAAAATACACAGTCACAGACTGTGTAAGATCATTTCCACTTTTTTCTGCTGGTATTTCCAGACCTGATGTTTTTCAAACCAACTAATAACCCGGTCCACCTTGCTCTTACCGGTTGCTATAATCTCCTCTTGTGCTGGTAAGGGCTCTCGGGCAACTTCCTGGGCAGATGGCTGAGGTGTGCGTAAAGAATCGGCTTTCTGGACCGTTTGAAGCAAAGCTGCTATCGGGATAGTCAACCAAACCATAAATAAGCAAACCAGCACCCGAGGTCTCATCCTTGCTCCCCATTTATGTTGTGGTTCTGTGCGTTTTTATGCAATTTATGGTATAAAGAAGTAAAATCAAGGCTTTTCTACGATTAAAACTCAAATGCGGTAGTGGTTCTGGCAGAAGCTCCTTCTCTGCTTCCGGTTAATTTGTGTACTTATTAAAAATAAATGTGTACCTGTTTGTACAACCCGTACC
>CAZMEG010000474.1:0-3348 GCA_964565205.1 uncultured Cytophagia bacterium | reverse complement strand
TTTTATAAGTAACTTTTGTTAAATAATTCATCAATTTAACTGGTCATTCACATTAAAAATAGGTATCATAAGCCCTGTTGTTAAAACTCTACCGATACACCAAAGGTAGGTACGAGAGGCATCATGGGAAATGTATTTCTTTTCACCGTACTGTTGGCCTGCAAGTCCCAATCATAAAATAACACATTACGGCGAAAGTATACGTTCAACACCTGAATGTATGGAATGATCGTCCAGCCGCGTTTCTGAACCCGTTTCATTAACATCAGGTCCATACGATGATAAATGGGAAATCGGGCCCGATTTTTTCGTTCAAGTTCGTTCTTAGTAATGGAGGTTACGAAGCCGGTTTCAATCCATTCTCCGGTAAGCGGGTCGAAAACACGATCGGCAAAGAGCACCGGATCGGGAGTAAATGGCCTTCCCGAAGACAGCACCCAGCGGAAATTCAATTGCCAGTCCTTTCCCAGAGCATAATTCCCGAAAAGCGAAAAGACGTGGCGTTGATCGAACGACGTGAAATAAGTAACCCCGTCAAAACGCCGCCGGGAATACGAAAGGGCATAATTCATCTCAAAATTGAGTCGATCTCCAGGTTTCTTCAGGCTTATTTCCATACCATATGCCTGGCCGCTTCCCTGCTTAAATTCCGGGGTACTGGTTTTAGCTTTTAGTAATCCTGAAAAGTGTTTATAATACGCATCCACTTTGAGAGACCAGGGTTTGCGCAACAAGGTGATCCCGACGATGAGATGATCTGATTTTTCAAGGGGCATTGGCTTCTCAGCGGGAAAAAACAGTGGCATGAAATGCAGTTGGCCCTCCTCCAGAGAGGTGGCCAATCCCTGAAAAAAACGGCCATAGGCAAATCTTAGCTCAGTGGAAGTAAATAGATGATATTTCAAATTGAAACGCGGGGCGAGCGACCAATTTCGGTGAAAGCTCCGCTTGGTGAGACGTAAACCTGTACGGATAGTCAAACGCTCTGAAATACGCCAGGTATCTTCCACATAGCTGAATACCTGCCAAAGATCGCGCCGAAACGAAAAATCTCCCGGAACTTTGTCGAAAAACACCACAATATGGTTCTGGTCAATTTCGTTGAACAGGTCCTGCCAGACATATCGCAGGCGAATCTGGCTGCCCCCAGCCCCAAGACTTATTGTATGCCCGCCGGCCATTCTGAACGTAAGGTCACCACGCGCCGAACGGTCTCTGAGGCCTACATCTCCATTTAGATTGGTGAATTGCTGCGCCGATTCATTCAGTCGTTTCACAAAATCCCGGGTTTCGGCACTGGCGTTGGCTGCTGGCCAGAACCGTTCGTCAACAGCAAAATCTGAAGGATTGTTACTCTGGGAAATCAAGAGATGCAGATGATTACCAGGTGAAAATTGATGTTGCCAGTGCAGAGAGGTAATAATGTTGTCCCAGAATAGGGTCGACTCCTTTCTACCAAAATACCCCTGATCTTCCGGTATACGATCCGTTTGAACAAACAAAGGACTATTCACCTCACCACCCCGTTTCTTGTCGATATTGGAGAACTGGTCACGGGAAAAGAAACCACTAATAAAAAATAGATCGCGCTCCCCCGGTCTGTAAATTATTTTACCATACAAATCGTAAAAATAGTAGGGTACTCTCTGTCCCACAAATAATTTTGCGGCAAAATCGTGGTAAGTGCGTCGAGCACTGAGCATCCAGGCAAAACGGGGGGTCACCTGATTGAACAGCGTCAGTTTGGAACTCATGAGGCTAAAATTGCCAAAACCTTCCACTTTTTGCGAACTACGATTTAACGTTCGCACATCGATGACCGAGCTCAGCCGGTCGCCATAACGCGCAGAGAAGCCCCCTAAAGAAAGATTAACCTGCTCGACAATATCCGGGTTAAACGCTCCAGCCAGGCCAAATAGATGGTAAGGGTTGTACACCACCGCACCATCCAGCAAAATCAGATTTTGATCCGCATTGCCACCCCGAATGTACAGCTCATTGGAATAGTCGTTGGGCGCGCTCACACCAGGCAGGGTCTGAATGGCACGAAACAGGTCGGGCTCGCCCACCGTGGGAATGGAGATCAACCTTTCTCGGCTGAATGTGATCACACTGGGCTCCACCTGCATGTGTTGTGGAAGAACTTCACGGGTAGAATGCACAGCCACTTCCGGCATCTTCAGAACCGTGGGCTGCAAACGAATCGTCAAATAGGTAACCTTGCCGGCTTTCACTTCGATGTTTTTTCGAGTTCTCTTTTCATAGCCGATAACCGACACCTGAAGATCGTATTGACCCACAGGTAGAATCAACTCAAAATAGCCACGCTGATTTGAGGCAGTACCAAATGGCAAACCTGGAAGCAGGATGTTGGCATCGGGTAAACCCTCCCCGGTTACCCTGTTAACCACTCGCCCTTTGATGCGGCCATATTTCTTTTTCACGGCAGCCGCGCGGGTCAGCACAATCTTTCCACCCGTTTGCGCCAGGTAACGAATGTCGGTTTCGGTAAAAATGTCATCCAGAATTTTCGCAAGGCTTTCGTTCCTGAACGATTTGCTTACCGTGACAGTGGAATCCAAAAGTCTGTTGTTATAAATAAAATGGACTCGAGCCTTTTCCGACAGAACCTTCAATACTTCAGGCAAAGGGGTATTCTGAAAAGCAACGGTAAGCTTACGTTCTAATGGGGACGAAAGATTTTGTGCGGGCGTTCGTTGAGCACTAAATATCAGACCACTGCAAAGAATAACAAAAAGCCCTAATCCATGCAATTGTGTAGCCTGCATTATCACTTTATAATTCACAGCCCTCACCTTTGGGGTTTCTGGGAGATTTTTCCCTCATATTGACTCTTTATTCAAACAAAAGAACTATTTTTCTTTCCAAATATTTTCGATATCTAAATTGATTTGAAAGAATAGGATTGTCCTGCCAATTATTGTCATTTATATTTATTGTTTCTTCGAGGGTTTGATAGCGCTTGGAATCCAAATAAGTAAACAATTGCTCCCTTGTCACCATCGGCCAGTATAAGTAGACTTTATTTCGCCTGTTTTTTGAGCTCATTTCGATCATTGCTGCGCCCAAAAAGTCCAGATGGTTTAAAGGTGATATTTGCTTTCTGCCAAGAAATCCCCTGTAAACCATGCTTTCTAAAACTGCATATAATTCCTCTGCAAAAATATTGATGCTTGTATCTAATTGTGCATATATTTCCCTTGAAGTTGCTTCCTTTTTAGCCCAGAGGAATTTAAGAATCTCAATTTCTCTATCAGTAGGTATGGGCAAGTTTTTCTCTTTCAGGCTTTTTGGTTTCTTTTTAAAACGATTTATTGCATATCTTAC
>CAZMEG010000473.1:0-3357 GCA_964565205.1 uncultured Cytophagia bacterium | reverse complement strand
AGCTAAAATGAGCTTTTTGCTTTTTCAAACTCATCCCCCAACCCCCTTCTCTTTTGGAAAAGAGAAGGGGGCTTTTTGGAGAAAGAGGGCCTCTAATGGGTTTATTCAGGCCTAAGAAACTATTTGGGGGAATATGTTTTTTGGCCCTCCACCTCCCTTTTGAGGGGTTAAAATGAGGGTATTTTAGGGCAAAATCGTCAAATTCTAACTCTGTGATTTTCGTAAATTGAACCGGTTACAGAACAAGTGTTAAATAAATAGGGCACCACAAAATTCGAAGATATTATAACAATTAATACTGGAGTCTCGAATTCAAGTCCCCCTTTTTTGGGGTCATACAGTAGAAGTGAAAAAAGTAAAAGGAGAAACTGAACTGATACAAGAAGCCTGGATAGATGCTCGTCATCCCATGTCCCACCAGCGGCTGTGGGGTTTAACTTTGCTGGAAAGAAATATCCGTGAGTTGCACTTACTGGGAGTCAATAAAATTACAGTTGTGCTGTCCCGGGAAGTTGAGCCGCAAAGCAATTTTTGTTATCCTCTCCCTCACGATGTGAAAATTGTATGGAGTTCGGAAAACTGGCGGGATTCACTGGTTAACACTCTGTTACAAACTCAAGAACCGGTGCTGATTATGGAGGGCAATCTGATCGTCGATCGACGACTTTTAAAATTACTCCTCACCGCCAGAGAATCCATGGTCCTGTGCTTGCCCGATTCAAAGGGTGGTGCCATGGGTGTTCTTTCTGACAAAGAGCAATCCTACGTAATTACGGCTGAAAATGAGCCCATTAGCCAGCTCCTAATCGATCTTGTTGAGGCCGGTTGTTTGAATACCCTGGACCTCTCAGATTTTGATCCTCACATGATTAGCCTGAGAAGAAAATTAAATCCATTTCTATTGAAGGTAAAAGAAGTTGGAGATCTGAAAAAGGCGGAGCACTTGTTAAAATTAACTGTGCATAAAGGCGTAAATGATTTTGTAGCCAGGTTTATTCATCCACCCCTTGAGTTTGCTCTTACAAGAGTACTAACTTGCAAAAAAATAACTCCCAACCAGGTAACCTTAACATGGATTTTCCTGGCAGCCGTGGTTACTCTCTTATTTTGGCACGGGCATGTTTTACTGGGGGCCGCTTTGGCAGCGCTTTGCGGCATACTGGACGGTGTGGATGGTAAACTGGCCCGTTTGACTCTGCGTTTCAGCCAGATTGGTGATCGTCTGGATCACTACTGTAACACCCTGTTCGATGGTCTCTGGTATGTTGCTCTGGGCTGGTATTTTTCCAGAGGAGTCTGGCATTCCATACCTGGCAAACTGGCTTTGCTTCTTTTCGTTTCTTATGGCGTGGAAAGAATTGTCCCGGGTTTGTTCAAAAAGATTCACGGGCGCGAAATTTATGATTACTCACGTCTGGATGAACTGGTACGCCTGGTGGGAAGTCGGATGAATAACAACATATGGTTAATGTTAATCGCCGCAATCTTTGGCCTGGAAAAGAGTGCTTTTTACACAATTAGCGTGTGGATGTTTTTAACCGCCTTCTACCATACCGGACGATTAATCTGGATAACCTGGTTTAATAAAAATAAATTATTAAAGAAATCCAAACTGAGTAAATGGAAACCCAAAGAGATGTCAAAGATTTAGCCAGAGGAGCGATCTGGAATTACCTGGGGATGCTTGCTCGCCTCAGCAAAGTGCTTTTTATGTTTGTAGCAGCTCGCTATTATGGAGCCGACGCCCTGGGCATCTATTTTCTTGCATGGAACACAATTAACATCGTTTCCAAGATCGGTTTGATGGGCATGGATCGTTCTATCATCCGGGATATTAACCGCTATCGCAGTAAGGATTCCGAACAAAATCGTGACCTCATTTTTGCAATTCTCAAGTACAACATAGGCCTGGCTCTGCTGGTGAGTCTGGTAATGAGTGTGGCATTAAATTTTTTGAGTCCCTGGATTGCCAATATTATTTTTAAAAATTCAGAATTAATTCTTCCTTTGCGTGTTTTTTCATTTGTTTTACCCCTGGTGGTATTAACTCAGGTGTTTGTTGCCACCACCAAGGCTCAACGAATTATGGTTTATGATGTGTTAATCCTGCATACGCTGGAGCCTTTAATTTTACTTGTGGGAACTCTGGCATTTATTCCCTTTAAACCTGGACCTATGGGGTTGATTACAGCGCATGTGGTGGCAAGTTTTTGTGCTCTGAGTGTAGCTATTTTTGTAACTCGACGATTTTATGGGTACCTGGGCTGGCGGCATTCTTCACTGGAGAAAGAAGCTAAAAAAGAAACACTGCGCTACACCACACCCATCGCCGCTATGGACGTTCTAAATCTGCTGGCGGCACGCATGGATATTTTGCTGGTAGGAGCCCTTATTAATAGTACAGCCGCCGGGTACTATGGCATTGCCGTGGAAATAATTTCTATCATTAAAAGAATTCGACAGGGTTTTGAACCTATTTTTGCCCCTATTGTTTCTGAATTGTATTATAAAAAAGAAAGAAAAAGATTGAAGCGTAATTATACTCTGGTAACTCGCTGGCTCATGACTGGATCTTTTCTACCGGTCATTGCCACTATTCTTTTCGCCAGAGAATTGCTATCTCTTTTTCATGTTTATTCTTCCGAGGCAGCCGCGGCTTTAATGGTGCTGGCATTAGCGCACGGCGTGTTTGGATCTTTTAGTGCCGCTGAAAACATTCTGGTCATGACCGGTCGCTCGTTTTTGAACATGAAACTGGCGTTAATAACAGTAATCATCAACGGTATGGTCGCAGTTCTTTTGATTCCAAAGTTCGGTTTAGTAGGGGCTTCACTGGGTATGTTAGCCGCTTTTCTAATGGTTAGTATCGCTCGAATCTATCAAGGCTACCAGCAACTTCATATTCATCCGTTTAGTTCTGCCCTTCTTTGGCCCCTGGTGACAGCCACCAGTACCTTTGTGGTTTTTCTTTTAATCAAGCAACATTTCAACCTCCATTCAACTGTAGAGATATTATTGATCCTTCTGCCACTGTGCATTTTTTATGGTCTGATATTTTTCGTTGGTGGAACAGAACCGGAAGAAAAACTTTTGCTGAGTTCTTTAAAAAAGAAAATCTTCAGAAAACACGAGTCCCCTCCACCCAAAGTACCGGTTAGTGAGACAGAAGAATAATTCACACTGGATTATGGGAGTAAAATGGACCGCTGATTTACACAGATTAAACGGATTTTTGCTGAAATGCAAAGGGTCTAACTACCTACTGGGTAGAGACGCTCCCTGACCGTCATCATTTTGCAGTGTAAAAAGTCTAACGCGAAGGCGTCTCGCCGAGCTTCTTGCAAAAAGATAATGCCG
>CAZMEG010000472.1:0-3362 GCA_964565205.1 uncultured Cytophagia bacterium | reverse complement strand
AGGCTAAATTTATGCAAAACAGAACAGTGTCTTTGATCACCATCTTGTTTTGGTCTGGTTTAATATTTACCACAAGGATATTCGGACAATGGTCAAATGATGCGACGAAAAATGACACTATAATTGTTCATCCGGCCAATCAGACTCATCCGGTAATAGTAACCGATGGCAGTAACGGGGCCATTATTGCCTGGCAGGATGATCGTAACGGCAACGCTGATATTTTTGCTATTCGTTTACGCGCTTCCGGGAAATTAACCTGGCGACCTGGTGGAGAACCTGTTGCTGAATTGGATGGAGACCAGCAAGCTCCGGCTATAGCCGAAAATGCTGACGGCGCTTTTATTGTCTGGCAGGATAATCGTAATAATCCTTCGTTATTTGAACTTTTTGCACAAAGGATCGAAAAATCGCTTGGTCAGAGCAAGTGGACAGCAAATGGTATTTTGGTACAGGGCGGGAACAATACACCACCAAGGGTTATCCGTGATAGTATATTTGGTTACATCGTGGCTTCTTACACTAATGTTTTTGCGGACTTCGCCATGCTGGTGCAAAAGGTCAATAATAACGGGGTCCTTCAGTGGAGGGAATTTAATGTGGTCAGTCAGGCCATGCGTGCACCTCAACCCATGCAACCTCCTCAAATTGTGTCTGATTTAAACAGTGGTGTAATTGCCGTCTGGCCCGATAGAAGAAGCCAGAACCTTGCCCTTTACGCGGCCCATATTGTCCAGGAGGGCAAATTTGATACGACCTGGAATGAAGTACTGCTTGGTAATTCCATTTCAGAAAACACCGAACCGGCGCTAATTTCTGACGGCGAAGGAGGTGCTATCATCGCCTGGGTGGCCCCACAAATCCCGGGTTCGGAAGATATAATTTTAGTACAAAGATTAAACAATCTGGGAGAAAAACAGTGGGGAGAAAATGGGAAAGCCGTCAGCATCACTTCCGGTAGAAAACGTAATGTTAAAATTGCCAGAGTCACCCAGGACACTCTGGTGGTACTCTGGGAAGATTTGAGTACCGGGATCGATTGGGACATATCCGCACAATTGATCAACGGCTTAACCGGAGATCGTCTTGGCAATGAATTTGACCTCGTAGGGATTCCTGGCGATCAAATTAAACCGCAAATCATAAACAACCAGCGAGGTGCCGTAATTATTGCCTGGGAGGATAATCGCAATAACGACACGGATATTTATGCTCAACTGTTACTACCTAATGGCGATGTACGCTGGGGAACCAATGGATTTGCTGTCTCTACAGCTTCCGGACAACAAAAAAATCCGCAACTGGTAGATGATGGTCTGGGCGGGGCTATCATCGTCTGGGAAGATTCTCGAGATGGCACCAACACCGATATTTACGCCCAGCGAGTGAGTGAACCGGGAGTACTGGGAGAATTTCGTATGCTCACAGTGTTAACTCCCAACCGCGGTGAACAGTGGGAAATTGGGAGCACGCAAGAACTTACCTGGAATTCTCGAGGAGAAATTGACAGCGTGGCCATAGAGCTTTCCCGTGACGGTGGTCGCACATTCCCTGAAATTTTAATTCCTTCCACATTGAATGATGGTTCCGAAAGCTGGGTAGTCAAGGGACCGGCTTCATCAGCCTGTAAAATACGAATTCGAGCCGTTGGTGCTGAATTTATTCTGGATGAAAGTGATAGCCTGTTCGTGATAGCCAATCCAAAGGGTCCTACGATTCAGCATGTGCCCACGACTCAGGCTACTTTTGGAGATTCCCTACAAATTACCACTCGGGTTGCTGATGTAAGCGGATTAAAAAATGTGGTTCTGCATTTTAGAAAGGCGGGAGATGCAGAATTTGATTCTATCAACATGTTACCACAAAATGAGAATACATTTACACAAATATTACCCGGTACTGTGGTAACCGAAAGGGGTGTGGAATATTTCATCACAAGCGAGGACAATATTGGCAATTCCAGCAAAACCGATACCTTTTTTGTCAGGGTAAGATTTAATTCCGGTGTGCAAATCACTCAGATCCCGGGTGGTTCGGTTCAGAATGCTTATCGCATGATTTCAGCCCCAAATTTACTGGACCAAACCCTGGTGGATTCTTTGTTTACTACCTCAGGATTTGGCGTTTATGATACGACAAGCTGGCGCATGTTTCATTATCAAAACGGCACCTATGTGGAGCATGACTCTACCTTTTCTTTTGAATTGGGTAAAGCCTTCTGGGTGATCTCACAATTTCCTCGCACAATAGATTTTGGATCGGGTATTTCCATTCAACCAAGACCTTTCACTATCCAACTGGAACCGGGCTGGAATCAAATCGGTCTACCTTTTGCTTTTCCCGTGGCCTGGCAAGACATCCTGAATGCCAGCCAGGATTCTGCAAATATTGAAGGTCCCTTTGAATTCCAGGGGTCTTATAGCGTGGCACAAACTCTGCGTCCTTTTTCGGGCTACTTCGTTTTTAATAACGATTCCACACGCCGCATTAGTTTAAAAATACCCCCAAAAGCATCATCGGAATCTTCATTCAGTGCACTGTTTAAACTCAGCGATCAAAAGAATTGGTCTATTCAAATTATTGCCCGATGCGATCAAGCCAGAGACGATTTCAATTTTCTGGGGGTTCATGAAAATGCCACCGATGGAAAAGACCGTCTGGATTATGTAGAACCGCCCCCCGTAGGGGAATATGTGTCGGTTTATTTTCCTCATCGCGAATGGGGTGGATTGGCCAACCAATATACAACAGATTTCTTGGGAAAATTACAGGAGGGGAAAATCTGGACATTTGAGGTCCAATCGAATATTGCTTCTGCGCCGGTTGATTTAACTTTCGAGGGAGTACAAAATCTTAATCCAAATTTGCAAATCTTTCTGATCGATGATAATCTGGATTACCAGCAGGATTTGAGGTTGAAGAATCATTACACGATTCCAGCAGGGACCTCGGGAGTCAAAAAGACGCTAAAAATCGCCATTGGGAGTGAAGCCTATTTAACGGATAAAATAGCGGTCCTGGCAAAAATTCCTGAAACCTTTGAATTATCGCAGAATTTTCCCA
Source organism: uncultured Cytophagia bacterium (assembly GCA_964565205.1). GTDB lineage: Bacteria > Zhuqueibacterota > Zhuqueibacteria > Oceanimicrobiales > CAZMEG01 > CAZMEG01. The sequence goes on along the minus strand of CAZMEG010000472.1, from coordinate 299 downwards.
ATCCTTTCAATCCAGCTACTGTGATTCGATATGGATTGCCAAAAAGTGAGAAAGTAACCTTGACCATTTATGATCTGCTGGGGCGAGAAGTGGTTACCCTGGTGAAAGAGAAAGAAGAAAAAGCCGGCTTTCATCTGGTCAACTGGAACGGCCGTGATAAATTTGGCCGACCTGTAGCCAGCGGGGTGTACATATATCGTTTACAGGCCGGCTCATTTTCGCAAAGTCGTAAGATGATTCTGGTGAAGTAAATTATATAAATTAACAACGGTTACAGAGATGAGGACATGGCATAAAAT
>CAZMEG010000471.1:0-3363 GCA_964565205.1 uncultured Cytophagia bacterium | reverse complement strand
TCGTCATCAATGGTTAGAGAAATACTCACTTCTGACGTGGACACCAGATCCACCGGTGTTTTGAAACGATAGAATATCTCAAACACTCGATAAAGAAATCCCCAGGCCATCAACATTCTTGCAGAAGTAATATTCATAACGGTAATCCCTTTTTTAAAAGCTACAGAAGTTGCGCCGACAAATCTGTTCATGGCTTCATCTTGATAAATAATAGTTCCCGGCTGGTGAGGTTTCATGGTGTTGCGGACTATGACCGGAATATTTTTTCCCATGGCCGGGAGTAAAGTGGCAGGATGCAGCACTTTAGCGCCGAAATAGGCCAGTTCAGCAGCTTCTGAGAAGGTGACTTCATTAATCTTACGAGCATTTTTAACCATTCGCGGATCCGCTGTCATGATACCATCCACATCGGTCCATATTTCTAACCAGCGAGCTTCCAGGCCGGCAGCAAGAATTGAAGCGGTGAAATCCGATCCTCCTCGACCCAGGGTGGTGGTTTTGCCCTCCAGGGTTTGACCGATGAATCCCTGAGTCACTATGACTCGACCGGGCTTTAACATGGGCACCAAATTTTTTGACATCCGCTCATAGGTTGTTTGATAGAGGGGCAAGGCAGCACCAAATTGAGCCTCGGTTTTGATGAAATGGCGTATATCCAGCCACTGAGTTGACAAATGATTTTCTTTAAAAACCAGAGCTAAAAGGGTGGAAGAAAATAATTCTCCAAAAGCTAAGAGTTCGTCTTTATCTTCTGGTAAAAATTGGGACCTGGCCAAAAGACCTTTTACATAGGCTTCAAACTGGGCACCAATTTTTTGATATTGTTGATCTAAAGTGGCGTCCTGCTTTTTTATTCGGTCATAAATATTGGTATGAATGGTCAAAATCTGTTTCATGTGGGTTTGAGCTTTCTGCTCATTTCCTTCTTCAATCGCCTGGAAAATTTGTACCAGAGAATCGGTGATCCCGGCTACAGCAGAAACCACCACAATTACAGGTACACTGGTACGCATATCAACAATCTTAGCTACCTGACTCATGGCTTCATAATCTCTAACCGAGGTGCCGCCAAATTTTAATACCAGAGTTGTTCTTTGCATACCTTTTCTGAATTATTTTTCACGTATTCTTCATAAACTTTGGTTGATGAATTTTTCAGGATAATAGTTTTTTTATCAAATTCTGGTAAAGCTGAACAGCATGCTTCATATCTTCCAGATGAATGTGTTCTCGATCAGTGTGTGCCCAGTGGATACTTCCGGGTCCCACCATTAAAACCGGGGCAATTCGGGAAAAATAGGTGGCGTCCGAGCCAAATTTCACCACCTCGCCCGTAAAGCCATCGGGTACAAATAACTCCAGGGGCTCGGATTTGAAAAGCACCTCGCACTCCACATCCGGCAATAAATGTTCCCTTAACAAATCCTCCACCACCGTGGTGCTGGTAACCACCCGAATATGTCCCAGGGCATGTGCTTCAGGAGCAATAACATTGCCGGCCACACCTCCTTCGATACGTCCAATATTGAGGGTGGCCTGTCCAAAAATCGGATGTTCGCCCCAGTTGATTTCTTGCAAAATACCCAATTGCTGAATCAACAAATCAATGGCAGATCTGCCCAGTTCCGGATATCCTGAATGAGCTGCCTTTCCCCGGGCGATTAATCGAAATTTAAAGCTCCCTTTCTGGGCAGAAGCTAATTTATTTTCTGTAGGTTCGCCATTGATAATGTATCTTGCTTTTAATCCGTTCGCCACTGCCTGCCTGGCACCGGCACTGTCAGTTTCTTCTCGTGCTACAAAAAGTAAACCCACCCTGTTCCGGTACTCTGACTCTAAATTAAGTACGGTCTCTATCATGCTTGTAATGATCCCCTTGGCATCGCAAGCACCCCGTCCGTAAATTGTGTCCCCATCACTATGTGCCGGTATAAAGGGTGGTACCGTATCCAGATGGGTGCTTAATAAAATGGGTGGTTCCGGGTGTACCCAGGCGAAAAGATTCGCACTTGTACTGGCTACTTTATGTAGAAGGGTTTGAAATCCCCAGCGTTGCAATTTTTCATTTAAAAATTTCGCCAGGTTTAGTTCATTATTAGATATGGACGAAATATTTATGAGTTCTTCGAGAAATTTTTTCATTTTAATTTCTTTCATAAATTTTGCTAATGTAGAAAAAAATTTTTTAAAGGACAACTAAAACATTAAATTTCAGATAAATGCATGAATTTTTTATCATATCTCTTGGAAAACTCCTTTTAAAATTTTAAACTATTTTTGACAAAACAAGGAAAATCGAGTGGGCAGTTCTCGACATTCATTTCATTCTATTCTGTCGTAATATCGTGCGAATAAATGTAATAAATTTGTCCGCAATTCAAGTATTTGAACGTAAATATTTATAAATTTTGAAATTTAATGACTGCAAATGGATGTGCAGGAAAATCACTCTTTGATTCATCATGTGTTCAGATTGTAAGCTTCAGGGATGGCCGGTTCGGGTTTTAATGCCTGGACTCTTGTTCTTACTTTTATTTATTACCGGTTGCTCCATTCGATCCCTTGCCGTAAACGCAGTAGCCGATGCTCTCACCTCTGGTTCTGCTGATGTCTATGCCTCCGATGATGATCCGGAACTCGTTGGACAGGCCCTGCCCTTTGGTCTCAAAACCATTGAATCTTTGCTGCAAGCGAAACCCACTCATCCGGGATTATTGATAGCCGCCGCCTCTGGATTTGTTCAGTATACCTATGGTTATGTGCTTTTACCTGCTGAAAACACCAGATTCACCGATATAAAAAACTGGCGCTTGGCCAGAAAACGTGCCAAGCGATTATTTTTACGGGCCCGGGATTATGGATTGCGAGCCCTGGAATTGCGTTCACCTGGATTTACTTCTTTAATCAGAAAAGACCCGGAGAGGGCAGTGCTGGCTTTCAAGAAAAAAGATGTGGAGGCTTTGTACTGGACCGGCGTGGCCTGGGCTTCGGCTATTTCAATGGCGAAAGATGACATGGATCTGGTTGGCGATCTATCGGCGGTAGACGCCCTCATGAATCGAGCCTTAGAACTGGATGAAACCTGGGGAGAGGGTGCTCTGCATGAATTTTATATTGCTTATTCAATGAGTAGAAACGAAGCCACCGAAGCAAATCTCAAGGAAGCTGAAAAGCATTTTAAACGGGCGATGGAACTTAACGGGGGACGTTCCATTGGTCCGCTGGTCTCTTATGCCGAGAACATTTGTGTGAAAACACAGAATCGCAAGAAATTTAAAGCATTGCTGCAGCAGGCCCTGGCATTTGACGTGGATCAATTTCCCGAAAAACGTCTGACAAATATTTTGGCTCAGAAAAAAGCCG
>CAZMEG010000470.1:0-3365 GCA_964565205.1 uncultured Cytophagia bacterium | reverse complement strand
CAACAACGTTGGAAAACATAATTATGAAAGTAATTTATGATCCAAAAACTGATACTGTTAAATTTTTGCAAAAATTGAAACAATTGAGCAAAGTATATAATTATAGGCCAGATTAATTTCGACGAATTGATCGTACCACTGATTGGAGGGACCCAAAATTTACACTAAGCTTCATAACTTTCTTTTTAAAGCAGGATTGGTGGTACTCTCATGCTCAGCCTCTCTGTTTGCTCAATCGGTTTATGTTCCGCTTAACCACTGGGCTTACGACTTTATCGAGCGTCTGGAAACTAAGGGACTGATTACAGGGGTGCTCAATGGAAGCAAACCATACAGTCGAGAGGAAATGGCCAACTATTTACTCCAGGCTGAACAGAAAATTCAGCAGGGCTATCCCATTAATCGCGTAGAATATGACCAGTTGCAATTTTTAAAATTTGAATTCAAAGAAGAATTTGAGAAGCTTAGCGGAAGGGATGGCTTTGAATATAAATCCAGAATTGAGAAATTTAAAGAGAGCCGACCGTTTGGCAAGATTTTCCCAAAATTTCTCTACCGTAATGGTCGTAACCTTTTTTATATTGAAAAAGATCAATTTCGCATATTCATTGACCCGGTCTTCTTTCATGACTGGCAATATGCCGATGTGGATACGGTGCAGGGTACTGAGAAGGTTTTGAAACGCGGGCATGGGCTCACATTCTGGGGAAATCTGGGCAACTATCTGGCTTTTTTCTTTGATTCCCGTGATACCAAAGAATGGGGAAGCTTAACTTACCCCCGTAAATTTGAAATTTCGCTGCCTCATCTGGGTTTTGTCAATGGTTACGGCACCCATATCTGGCATGATGAAACCGTGGCTTACCTGGTGTTCAAATTGCCCTACCTGCAAATAAGCCTTGGCAAAGATTTTAATTACTGGGGACCTGGATTTAACGGAGCGCTGGGATTATCCAATAATGCGACTTCCTACGATCAGATCAAGCTGGTTGCTAAATTCTGGCGCTTGAAGTTCACTTATCTCTGGGCGTTTCTCCAACCTTATCCGCCAATTCTAAAAGCCGATAGTACCAGCACAGCCAAAAATCTGGTAGCTCACCGCCTGGAAATTGATGTGACCCGCTGGCTGGATATCGGTCTGTATGAAACCGTTATCTGGGGAAACCGACGTTTCGAGCTGGCTTATCTCAATCCTATCAATTTTTATCGTTCTGCCGAACATTTTCTCAACGAAGATGATAATGTGGCCATGGGCTTTGACTTTGAATTCATGGCCATACCCAATACCAAAATTTATGGTGAGCTTTTTATTGATGACTTGTTCACAGCAAAATTGGGAAGCAACTGGTTTGGCAACAAAACCGCCTATCTTTTAGGTGCTCTGTGGGTAGATGCACTAAGAATACCGAATCTGGACCTCCGAATTGAATACGCTCATATCCGACCGTTTGTCTATTCACATAAAAAAAAGATCAATACTTACTCCCACTTCTTGACCGGGTTGGGACACTGGATAGGTCCTAATTCAGATGACTTTTTATTTAATATGGATTATCGATTTTCAAAAAGTTTGCTCGTGTCCTTCCAGTTTGAAACATACCGACATGGAGCCAATGAACCGAATCGGAATGTAGGGGGAGATATCAACCGAGATCGCTTTCCCGGGGATCCTGATTTTGTGGCTTTTCTTGAGGGAATTAAAGAAAGGAGACATAATTTAAGAATTACGGCGAGGTATGAAATATTTCGTAATCTTTATGTGAATTTTAGCTTTGATACCTCGGCATCTAAAAATATATTATTGCCCAATGGCCTACGGGGTCCAATAGATCGTAAACAATTTTTATTAAGCATGGAATTAAATAAATAAAATTAAACAAGATAAGGAAGCCAAATGCAAACAACTAACATCCCGCAAGCAGATTTAAAAGCTCAGTATGAAACGATTAAAGAAGAAGTTGATCAAGCAATTCAATCCGTACTTAACAGCACCCGATTTATCCGTGGTAAATATGTCCAGGAATTTGAAGGGGCTTTTGCCCGTTATTGTGACGCACAATATGCGGTAGGCGTCGGCAACGGCACCGATGCTTTGACCCTGGCTTTAAGGGCTATGGGTATCGGGCCAGGTGATGAGGTTATCACCGTACCTTTCACTTTCACTGCCACCGCGGAAGCCATTTACTGGACGGGCGCCAAAATTGTTTTTGTAGATATTGATCCGCAAACCTATACCATGGATATTTCACAACTGGAAGCCAAAATATCGGAACGCACCCGTGCCATTATTCCTGTGCATCTTTACGGTCACCCGGCTGATATGGAGCCCATTTTAAATCTGGCCAAAAAGCATGATATCCTGGTTCTGGAAGATGCTGCCCAGGCCCATGGGGCTCTCTATCGGGGTAAAAGGGTGGGGTCTCTGGGAGATGCCGCTGGATTCAGCTTTTATCCCGGAAAAAATCTGGGGGCTTACGGCGATGGTGGAGCCGTGCTAACCAATAATGAAAAAATAGCTGAAATCGTCAAAATGCTGGGCGATCACGGTTCCAAAACCAAATATGAAAACGATCTGATGGGATTCAATAGCCGCCTGGATGGCTTGCAGGCTGCCATCTTGAATGTTAAACTTAAATATCTGGACGAGTGGAATCGCCGCCGCCGCGAGATTGCTCATCTTTACAATCAGCTTTTTAGCGATATGGAAGAAATCATAACCCCTTTTGAAGCCGAGTGGGCGGAACCGGTTTACCACCTGTATGTCATTCAGGTAGAGAACCGGGATTACCTACGTCAAAAACTCAATGAACTGGGCATCGGCGCAGCCATTCATTACCCGAAACCTTTGCATCGACTCAAATCTTACGAATTTTTAAATTTACCCGAAGGCAGTTTCCCCGTAGCTGAAAGCGTGGCGGCAAAAGTTTTGAGTTTACCCAACTATCCAGAAATGACCGATGCCATGGTGGAATATGTTGCCGAAAAAGTGAAGCAGATTTGTAATGGTTAATGTGTTTGAGTGTTCAGGTGCTTGTGATTGATGTGGGCAGGTGTTAAAAGTTGGCAGGAGTAAGTGGCGGTTGGCAGGTGATGTAAAATACATTTAATGTAAGTAGGTTGCCAGAATGGATATGGAAAATGGGAGTGATGGATGAGTGGAGTACTGGAGTAATGGGTATGAAGGCCTTTAATTTCACGTTGACATCGACTTAGTAAGTTACGATAGCTCAGAACTAGAACATGAAATTAAAAAATTTCAAAAATGAGAATTGTTTCGGATTCATCACCTCTTATTGCTTTTGCAATCTTAAATCAATTGGATTTGTTAACGCATATATTTGACGAAATACTTATACCGCAAGCTG
>CAZMEG010000469.1:2473-3367 GCA_964565205.1 uncultured Cytophagia bacterium | reverse complement strand
CTTGTAAACTAACCACCCTGTCTAAATTTCTTGAGCCAGCGAACTATCTGAAGGTGACCCCTGCTCTGTCAAATAAAAAATCCCCGAACCGTCCAGCAGTCCGGGGATCACAGGTTCCCTCCTGCCCCTGATACTTCCCTGCTTCTTATTCAACCTTTACATAATTAGCATGAACCCAGCCTGTTTTACCACCGGATAATTTGATCTGATGCCAGCGATTACGACTCTGCAAAATTTCCACCCGTTGACCTTTCTTAAGCTGAGTTATTTTCCGGAAACTAATCCCGGGACCCGATCGAACATTGAGTCTCCGGGCGGTAACAATCCCTGTTTTCGATTGATTCTCTTTCTTTTCAGGGACTGTTACTTTCGTTCTGACAATTTCAGTAGTAGAAGGACGCCTTGAAATTCGAGTGGTTTTGTTCCCAAAAGAAAAGGTCAATGAAAACCGGTGGATTCCGGCATTGATAATGCGATCGTTGGCATAGCCATAGTGCAATTTCAAAAGATTGGCCCCCACAGGTAAAATCAAACCAGCGCCTCCGGAGATTTGTTGCTGATTATAACCAATCATAATCGGGAATCGATCGGTTAGAAAAAATTCTGTACCAAATCTAAATTCTGGCTTTTCATGCAAGGTTTTTTGAAAATCCGCATTCACCACTATGTCTGGCAGCAAATGGTACGAAGTTCCTACGCGAAATGTCAGGGGCACGGCTTCGGTAAATCCACTGCGCCAGCGCAGATCGGTGCCCACATCCTGCAAAGCAAAACCAAGCGACAGCCGGGAAGAGGTTTTCAGCATAAGTGCCACATCAAAACCAAAACCGGTGGCGGAGTCTTCCCCAAGGTCATGCAATAGAAATTTAGCACTACCACCCACAGAGATAAAAT
>CAZMEG010000469.1:0-2463 GCA_964565205.1 uncultured Cytophagia bacterium | reverse complement strand
CCGGCCCACCAAGGAAGAAGTGATCGAGCATTGCGCCAAGGCGTTTGCCAAGTGAAAATAAAAAAGCGTGCTGATTATCGCTAAACACAAAATCGGGGCTGGCCGTGTTGCCGGTTCGTCCCTCGATACCACGTACCTGCAATCCCATCCAGCTAATCCCCACATGACCTATATGTCTTATGGGAAATACCCCACTGAAAAAATTTAACATACGATCGTAGGGCATGCGCATGTTCATGAATTCAAGTTGAGGTCTTCTCAGTTGAGCCAGTCCGGCCGCATTCCAGAAGGTGGCGGACGGATCGTTGGCAAGGGCGACAAAGGCTCCTCCCATACTCATGGCTCGTACACCGACACCCATGCGTAAAAACAACCCCGGTCTCCCGCCTTCTTCAGTTCGATTCTTTTCATCCGCCCGTACCAGGGCTGTCATAATAAAAAACGTGACCGAAACGAACAACCATCCTCTGGTAAACATATTTACAATTTTCATAGCTTCAATCCATGATGTAATGTTAACGTGTCACAGCAATTTTGATGATTTTTTGACTGTTCGCCGTTTTGATCCGACAAAAATACACCCCATTGGCTACCGGTTCCCCCTGCTCATTGCGTCCATCCCAGATATCTTCCGTGTGTTCACCGGCATTTTTAAAAATTTGTTTGATAATGGTACGAATTAAATTATTGTTCAGGTCAAAAATTTCGATGGTAACTTCGGCTGGTTCAGACAGCTCATAGCGAATTCGAGTCACCTCCCGGTCTGCATGAAATGGATTGGGGAAATTGTAAGCCAGGTCTACGGTGCTCTGGTTTCCTGAATCATCGGGTTCATCATCATCCCCGGTGTCTTCGATGGTAGCACTCACCTCTTCGGAAAAATCGCTTTCATTACCGGAGAAATCATAGGCTGTCACAGCAAAATAGTAGGTGACTCCCACCTTTAAATTATCAATTTTAAATGAAGTCACGTTGCCCACATCAATGACCTGGTCGTATTGGCGAGAAGCCTTACCATAATAAATTCGGTAACCGCTTAAATCATTTTCACGGTTTGGGTCCCAGGAAACAATTACTGAACCGGCCAGCGCTTGTTTCAATATTAAAAAGATTGCCACAACACCCAGGTTGAATATCCTTGTTTTCATTTTTATCTTAAGCCAGTAGTTGATTGACCATATCAATGATTTTTTGAGGCCGACAGGGTTTTTCGATGATCTGACAATGTTTACCGATCTTGCTTTTGGCCATCTCCATCAACTCCTGATAACCGGTGATGAACAAAACACGAATATCCGGACTGATCTGCAAACACTGTTCTATGACCGTCAATCCATTGATATCGGGTAACTCCAGGTCAGTAATCAGCAGGTCATAGGCTGTCTGCCTCACAAATTCCAGAGCCTCCCGGCCGCTTCCCACCACATCAGTAATAAATCCCTGGTCGATCAGGATTTCCTGAAGGACCAGGGAAATCTCCGGTCGATCTTCAATCAAAAGAATCCGGGCGCCCATAATCCATTTCCATTTCATCCGATTAAATTCGCTTCTTTCTTCTCACTTCGACTTTCTTTAAAATCTTCCATGAAAATATTTTTTCCATCAGTCTGTACCTCATCTTCTTCCCCGGCACCAAAAGTTTCTACTTCTTCACTCTTTCGCTTTTTAATAAAATACACCACAAACCCCAGGGCTACAAGAACCACCATTCCTGCCCAGAGTAACCATCCCGGCAAACCCGAAGATTTGCTAGTTTCATTTGTGGTTTGATTTCCCACAGCGGGTAAATCAAGAGATTTGTCTTCAGGCATCACATTTTCTTTAACCTCTTCGCTTGCATGCTCAGGTACCTTAATGATCTTTGAATCACCCGGGGGTTCGGTAGGACGCTGATAATTTCCAGCCAGAATGGCCTGCTGCTGTGCTATGAGCTCGTTCACTTTCGACAGACTACGTGCTTTTCTGATCTTTTGTATGGTAGCAAAACTGGGCACAATGATTTTTTCTCCAGGGAAGATGAGATTCCCATCCGGGGCACGATTAATCAAAGCCAGTTCCTTCCAGTAAGAAACATCCCCATAATATTTCTGAGCAATTTTGCTTAACCAGTCCCCCTGGTTAATTTCGTGGATAGTTGGTTGTTCCAATCGTAAGAACCGACTTAACAACTGTGAAGCCGGATCCAGCAATGCAAACAAAACTGGAACGAATAACAGAATTAAAAATAATTTCTTCATGACAGCAACACCTCCATTTAGGTTTTATATTCGCTGTCTTTTTTGCAAAGGCAATGCCAGAAAATAAAGCAAATTAATATCTGTTGTTTTTATTTAACTTAGAAATTTTTCAAAATATATAATTTGAATATAAGCTAAGAAAATCATGTAAATATTACATTGTGTTATTTGTAAAAATTTAATATTCCAATAATCAAAAAATTAAAATACCACAAATGTATTGACA
>CAZMEG010000468.1:0-3369 GCA_964565205.1 uncultured Cytophagia bacterium | reverse complement strand
ACATGAATGGCATTGAGATGATGAAGGAGATTCAGCGCCGGGGTATCGAAATCCCGCAAATCATCGTTACCGGGGCAGGTGATGAACGCATTGCCGTGAAAGCCATGAAGTCCGGTGCCTATGATTACGTGGTGAAAACGGGGGATTTGAGCTATCTTGTAGCTTTACCCATCACCATCCGCATGAGTCTGGAACGGTACAATTTAGCCAAAGAAAAAGAAGGCCTGGAAAGACAACTGAAGGATTACACCCTGCTTCTGGAACGCAAGGTGGAAGAGCGCACCAAAGAATTACTGGAATTAAATGAGAATCTGGAACAACTGGTTCGGGAAAAGACCAAGGAACTTAAGGAAACCCAGGCCCAGTTAGTACAGGCAGGGAAGTTAGCGGCCCTGGGAACCCTGGGCGCCGGCGTAGCCCATGAGTTAAATAACCCGCTTACGGTAGTCAGTGCTGAAGCCGATGAGATTCTGGATGCTGTAAACCATGGCTATCTGGATCAAAATCTGGTGGTGGTTTCGGCTCAGAATATCAAGAGTCATGCCGAACGGATGCGCGTCATTATCGATCACATTCGTCAGTTTGCAAGGGATGATAAAAACTCCGAATGGAAAAAGATTTCCATTAATGATCCCATTCGAGATTCGCTGATTTTACTAAGAACACAGCTTGAGAGCCTGGGTATTGAAATCTTACTGGAACTGGATGAAAATTTACCAAAAATCTGGGGCCACCATAACAAACTGGAATCGATCTTTCAAAATCTCATCACCAACGCCCGGGATGCTTTCAAAAACATAAAAGACCGGCGGCACAAAACCATCAAAATTCGATCTTACCAGAAAGACCGCGATAAGATTGTGGTGGAAGTCGCCGATAATGCCTGCGGAATTCCAAAAGATGTTCTGCCTAACATCTTTAATCCATTTTTTACAACCAAAGATGTGGGAAGTGGAACAGGACTGGGACTTTCCATTACCCACAGTAATGTGAAAGAACATGGCGGTGAAATTTCTGTAATTTCAAAAGCTGGCGAAGGAACTACCTTTATTTTAACCTTTCCTCTGGAAAGACGCAAAAAATTAAAAACCTCAAACGAATAAAAAAGGAGATCGCTTTGACTTCAGGGAAGAAAATTTTGATCATTGACGATGAAAAAGTGATCGTGGATATTCTTAAACGTCGCTTTGAACGCATGGGGTTTGAGGTGGAAATCGCTTTCGATGGCATAACTGGCATCGATGCGCTTAAAAATAACCATATCGATGTTATTGTGTGCGATATAAAAATGCCGAAAGGAATCTCCGGCATTGATGTTTTAAATGCTGCCAAGAAATACAATCCCGACGCCCGGTTTGTGGCAATTTCGGGACATCTGGTCTCTGACGAATCGGTTCAGGGTATCATGCGAGGTGGAGCCTCGCTTTTTGTGAAAAAACCTTTTCCGTCGCTCACGGAGGTAACTCAAAAGATTGCCAGTCTGGTAGAAGAAAAAGAGGAAGAAACCGTGTAGTTATGAAATCCCAACGGAGCAAATCCCAAATTTCGAAATGAAGTTAGAATCTGTTGATTGGGATTTGGGATTTATGACATTTGCATTTGTTTCGAATTTCGGGTAAGTGACGTTTCTTTTTTACTTGGTGAAATTAAAACTTTCCGGTTCCATATTTTAAACTCACTCCTATATTCTCCTTTTTTGGCCCAACTGAGGAGAACTTTTTGATTTTATTACGGAGCTTTGCCCAGGCTAATCATATTGGCTAACATGCGATAACTTCCCGGCACCAGAGCCCGTAACTGGCGATACCAGACCAGACTGGTATAAATGTAAGTTCCCTTGCCGTAGTGAGCCACCAGCAGGCTGCCTTTCAAGGGTAACTCTCCGGGATCAGACATGGCAAGTAGCGGGGTGTAGTGAGAATCCCACTCCCCGGGAAAATAAAGCCCTCTTTCCTGAATCCATCCCTGCCAGTCCCGCTTGGTAATTTTGTTGGGAAAATTAAACAGAGGATGTTCGGGCTGTAAAATTTGCACCGGAGCATCCTCACGCGTCACTCGATTATGGGTCAAAATCAGCCGGAAAGGAGCCCAGGAAGGATTACCATATTCAGGGTTCCATTCGTAAACTTTGTGGTACATGACCAGCAAATTGCCGCCCTGACGGACATATTCCAGAATGCGCGAATTATTCTGACGCAGGTCTTCTCGCACCAGGTAAGCTCGAATATCCAGAATGATGGTGTCATACTGGGACAAATCCCCCCAGCGCAAATCCTCACTGCTTAAAAGATGAGTTTCCACCCCCAGTTGAGTCAAGGCATTCACCAGGGTGTTGTCATAACTCTGCACAATACCCACTTTTAAATCCGGTACCACCTTCACATCGATGAGACGCACCAATCCTTTCCTGACCAGAGTGATCGGTCGTCCGGAAACTGACCTTACCCGGCTCTGCACCTGAAACGGGTAATCCCCGGGCTTAAAATCTTCGGGAATTTTTAAAGAAAATTTTACCGCTGTGGCTTCATCTTCACGATTGAGCAGAAAGGATTGCCTCAGACGGTTGGAGGAGTCATTGGAGGAGAGTGATTTTACCCATTGCAGAGTAATTTCACCTGATATAGAACGGGGGGTATGATTCACAACATGCACCACAATCTCCTTGTTCCAGCCACGAAAAGACAGGGGTACGATGGAATGTTCCGGTTTTAATTGCAGATCTATTTCAGGAACGATGTCCAGATCTACTGAAGTGGGGGCATGCAACAGCACACCGGCAAAATCGTATTCGGCTTCTGCACTGAAAAGCGGCTGCCATTGATAGGACTGGTAGAACACTTCGGTTTTGGGAACGGTCCAGGGAGCATTGGATGGTATGGTGGGCTCAAATCGAATAGTGTCCTGCTGATTGTAAGTGAAAGTCATGTTCACATATTGAAACTGATCTTCCAGGTGCAGCCAGTCTTTTCGTGGTATCAAGCGTATGGATTTTAAATTTACCGTTTCCTGGCCCCCATTGAAAAATACAGCATCGGCAGTTAATTTTTGCCCCTGTACCACCTGCGTGTCATCCAGTACCAGCTTAAAGTCCACCCCCAGAGTATGCTGCAAAGCATTTTCCACTTTCTTTTCTTCGCGAAGAATCCGGGGGTAAAAAAGACTGGTCGGCTCAATTTTATTTTTCACACTGCGCCATAAATTAAGTTCGGATTTTAAGGCTGTCTTCAAACGCTGCGGGCTTTCATAAAAGGTTCGGATGGAATGCTTCCTTGCCGCTGCTAATTTTTCGATTTCGTCACTGGCAAATTTTGACAACGAGGTTTTTAATTGCTGGAACAAATCGGGCAGACCTTTAAATAAATCATCTCC
>CAZMEG010000467.1:0-3370 GCA_964565205.1 uncultured Cytophagia bacterium | reverse complement strand
TTCCCAAAGGATTAATAAACCAGTAATGGATTATATGTAAGAAAAGTAAATTTTGAAAATTTTAAGAATTATTCAGTTTAAAAATATGAAAAAAGATATGGTACACATCTTAAAAGAATATATTAAAAATCAGAAAGCAGTGGCGATTGCTACGATTATCTCCAGTACTTCAGCTAAAACTGGCTCTCCTGGAAGTAAAATGCTCATATTTCCAAGCGGAGAAAGTCAGGGCACACTGGTTAATGCTCAGATTGATCAAAAAATTATCGAAGATGCCCGAACCCTTTTAAAAAATGAAAAATCTAAAACCATCACCTATGAAATAGCCCCAGAGCAGCGTGTGGATGTGTATATAGAATCAATGGTCCCGCCAGCCCCTTTAATCGTTATCGGTGCCGATCCAGATGCGGTACCCATTGTTAAATTTGGCAAACTGTTAGGCTTTCACGTGATCCTTGTTGACCATCGGGAAGACTTTGCTAATGAATCAAAATATCCGGAAGCAGACCAGATCATCTTAGCCAATGAATTTGAAATCGAAGACAAGGTGCCATTTACCGAACGATCCTTTGTGATAATTAAAACTCATAATTATCTCAAAGACAAGGAAATCTTAAAGCAGACGTTAAAATCGTCCGCTCGATATGTGGGACAACTGGGGCCTAAAGAGCGGACTCAGGATTTATTAAAAGATCTTGCAAAAGAAGGGATACAATTCAGTCAACAGGAGTTAGCTAAACTGTATGGGCCCATTGGACTGGATTTAGGTGCGGAAACCCCGGAGCAAATTGCTGTGAGCATTTTAGCTGAAATACTTGCTGTCAAAAATGGCAGAGCCGGGGGATTTTTACGGGAACAAATGCACAGCATTCATCCAAGGGATTAACCCAATTTAGGTTTTCCTTTAAATTGTCGAAAGATTAATGATGTATTTAAGTACCAAATTTGGGAGGGAGTAGAAATGAGAAACGCATGGCTTTTATTGTTGGCTGCAAGCTTGTTTGGGTTAAGTTGCCAAAAGCAAGCTGCTCAATTTCCGGCTGGTAAATTAATAGACTTGAGTTATGCCTTCGATGAAAACACCGTTTACTGGCCAACGTCCAAGGAGTTTCAACTGGAAAAAGTTTTTGCTGGAATTACTGAACAGGGTTTTTATTATACTGCCAACAATTTTTGTGCTGCTGAGCACGGAGGTACCCACATTGACGCTCCAGTTCATTTTTCTGAAGGAGGACTCACCGTGGATGCCATCCCACTGGAACGACTCATGGGAGAGGGCGTGATAGTGGATGTTTCCCAAAAATGTGCTGAGAATCGTGATTATCAGGTACAAATAGAAGATTTCACTGCCTGGGAAAAACAGTATGGCCGACAGTTAAACAATGTCATTGTCTTTTTACGTACAGGTTTCGGTAAATACTGGCCGGATCGGGTTAAATACATGGGCACCGATGAACGTGGGGAATTCGCCATCGCTAAATTACATTTCCCCGGATTGCATCCGGATGCAGCTAAATGGCTGGTGGAAAATCGTGCGATTAAAGCTATTGGCATTGATACACCCAGCATCGATTATGGCCAATCAAAACTTTTTAAATCACATCAAACTCTATTTGCTCAAAACGTACCAGCCTTTGAAAATGTGGCAAATTTAGATCAACTACCCATAACGGGTTTTAATGTAATTGCGTTGCCCATGAAAATTAAGGGTGGTAGTGGAGGTCCTTTACGTATTGTAGCGATGGTTCCCTAATTTACTATTGATTAACTCAAAAATATTGATTAAGTTGTAGAAATAAAAAAGGGATTTTATCATGATAAAAATACAAAACTTAATTACGCTGGGTTTACTATTCCTGTTCTCTGCCTCAAGCTTCGCTCAGGATCGTAATGATTTAAAGGCTTCCCTATTTGGAGATATTGAAACGGCCATAAGCAAAGCCCAATCCGAACAGGCTAACATACTTTCTCCAACCTATTTTAAAAAAGCCAAAGAAAAATATGAAGAAGCACTCAAAGACTTCGAAAAAAGGAAAAAAATAGAATCCATTCAAAAGAAGTTGATGAAAGCCCGTGAATTGATAAACCTTGCCCAGGAAACAGCTCGTATTGGTAAAATCACCTTTGAAAGGGTTTTGAAATCAAGAGAAGCTGCTTTAAATGCTCATGCTACTCAGTATGCCAAAAATGAATTTGAAAACGCTGAACGAGCTTTTTTATCCGCCACCAAGAAATTGGAACAAGGGGACATACGAAATGCCAAAAAGCGGGTACCGGATATTGATCGTTTGTATCAAAAGGCAGAGATTCTGGCTCTGAAAACCAGCCTTCTGGGTACCGTGAAAAACTTAATGAAAGAAGCACGCGAACTGGATGCACAAAAATACACACCCATTACCTTTGCAAAAGCCCGGCAACTTCTAAATGAAGCCGAATCCATGCTGAATACAGGTTTCCGCACAAATACCAATATTCAGGACAAAATCGAGGCGGCCGAATTAGAGTTAAAGCATGCTATTTTCTTGACTCGAGAAATTAAAAGACTCAAACAAGATGATAAACAATGGGAAAATTTCTTTTTAAATCGAGAAAGTATCATTGAACAAATTGGTAAAGTTTTAGGCTTTTCTCCAAAATTTCATGAAGGACTGGATAAACCTTTACAAAATATTCTCAGTGCGGTTACCGCCTTACAAAATCAAAACAAAGAACTTTTAAAAGAGGTTCAACAAAAAAATACCATCATCGATAGTCTTAAAAAACAATTGCAATCTTATATAGAGAAAGAACAGGGTCTACAGGCGGAATTGCAAGAAAAGCAATTAAAATTAGAATTAAAAAGAAGACGAGAAGAACTCATCCAATCGGTGGAAAAACTATTTGATCCTGCCGAAGCGATTGTTTTGCGTAAAGGGAACAATTTAATTATCCGACTCATCGGTCTTACCTTCCCCTCGGGCAAAGCCACCATTGAACCTCAGTATTTTAGCCTATTAACCAAGGTCCAGCAGGCTATCCGTAAGTTCTCCAATATTTCTATTATCATTGAAGGACATACCGATTCCATTGGCGACGATCGTTATAATGAAAATTTATCCTATGAAAGAGCCTTAGCCATTAAACAATATTTAATGGCAAACATGGGGTTAGATGAAAGTCGGATTACCGCCGTAGGATATGGGGAGAGTCGCCCCATTGCCAGTAACGAAACAGAAGAAGGAAGAGCCCAAAATCGACGCATCGATATTATATTTGTGCTTTCTGACGAAATCCTTTAAAAAATAATCAACGGGTAATTCAATCAAAAAATCTATTGATTTTAATAAATTAAATTCGTTTTATTATCATTTGATAGAGTTAAGTTGCATGT
>CAZMEG010000466.1:0-3398 GCA_964565205.1 uncultured Cytophagia bacterium | reverse complement strand
TCCCAGGTGAAAGTAAAAATCTTAGGCATAGCTCAGGATGGCGGGTTGCCCCAATTGGGATGTCAGAAAGAGCACTGTAAAATAGCCTGGCATAACCCCTCTAAAGCGCATCTGGTGAGTTCACTGGCAATCATAGACGTGGCTGAGCAAAAAGTCTTCCTGGTGGATGCTACTCCTGATATTCGTAAACAAATATGGATGATTCAAACCGATCCAAATTTGAGTAATCGCCAGGGAGTGAATCCCATCGATGGTATTTTTTTAACTCATGCGCATATGGGGCATTACACAGGACTCATGCATCTGGGTTTTGAATCCATGGCCACAAAAGAAGTACCGGTGTACTGTACACAGAAAATGGCCAACTTTTTAAAAAGTAATGCACCCTGGAGTCAACTGGTTCATTTAAAAAATATTCGATTAAATCCCGTAAATTACGATCAAAAAATGCAGATCACTGCAAATATTACTATTACCGCATTCCCGGTACCCCATCGTCATGAATTTACGGATACGGTGGGCTATCTCATCGAGGGGCAGCAAAGAAAATTACTTTATATCCCTGACATCGATCACTGGCGTGAGTGGCCACGTTCCTTACCGGAACTTTTAAAGCAGGTGGATTTTGCTTTACTGGATGGTACTTTCTATTCGCCGGAAGAATTACCCCATCGCGACTTGAGTAAAATCAAGCATCCTTTAATTACAGAGACCATGCAGCTTTTAAAAGATTTTGTCCGGCAGAACTCTACAAAGATTTATTTCATTCATCTCAACCACACCAATCTAATTTTTGATGCCGATGGTGAAAAAAGACAGGAAGTGGAACGACGGGGTTTCTATATCGCCAGGGAAAATTTAGAGTTCTGGCTTTAAAGCTGAAAATAAATGCGAAGGTTGTTGCCCACAACCGCCCCATAGAATAAATTCAACACCGTGAGTCCAACGAAAGCAGCTTTACGATGGTCCTTTTTTATCTTCGAGAAAGTCCATAAAATGCCAGTAGTAACCCCACCTTTAATGACAATCGCAAGGGGTTTGTTGTGGATATAGGGTCTCACCAGTGGATTGGCTTCATTAGCTCCTCTGTCCAGTGCCTGGAATGTGAGCATTAAATCCAGGACATTCAAACTGATGTAAGACATTTCCAGACTTTTGTAAACCCAATCATTGTTTTTGTGAGACGAATGATTCGGTGTTACGTGTCCCTCTTCGGTTGTGTAGCCGGGGGTCACCCACCTAAAAAGTATACACAGTATCACCGGTACAAAAAGTTTTGCCATCATCGACCTTTGTTTTTACATTATAATTCGGTCAATGATGGCAAATCCTTAGTATGCCATTACATAAATACAGTGATGTATTAAATCACTCGAAAATAAGTTTGCCGTATAACCTTTTGCAGGCTATTTTCGACTTGAACTTCAACTTTTAAAGCATAATTATCTGGTTTTAATTTAGAAATATCAATCGTAAATTGAAGATTTTGGTTTTGAACTCTGCTCTCGGATTTTAAAACCTTCGCATGCTTAAATTTTTCCACTTTTCCTTTTTTATTTATTTTAGCAATAGCATATTTAATGGTGAAATTGGTTTTACCGGTTTCTTTTACTGGTAAGTGATAAATTTCCAGATAGGCATGTAACGGTTTTTCGCGCTCAGCCCCTTCTACAGGAATTATGGGGAATGGATAAGAATAAATTTCATTGATAATCGGCGGCCTCTTTACCCCTAAAAGAATATCACTTACTTCCAGAACCTCTGGATTATGATTTAAGGGTGGGGGCCCTTCAATTACAATTTTTCCAATTGACACAACGGTAGAAGAATCTTTCGAGGTTACCACAGAATCAGGGGGTTCTTTTTTCCGGATTGTTCTTTCAACCACGAGCACTAAATTTTGTTTTTCTGAATAAGGAATGGTGAACACACTTGAATTCCGCGCAAATTCGCCCGGGGCAATAGATTCCCGACCTGTTTCCTCCCATTTTTCATTAAATTTTAAAAGTTTGTGTTTTACAGAAAAAACTTTAGAGGGTGTACGTTTTTTAAAATAAGAGATGGATTTCTCGATCATTTCACTGGTAAGCTCAGCAGCGGTAATAATGACCAATTGAGGATTATTTTGTTTATCTAAAATGCGGATCTGTCTGCTGGCCAGACTCATGGGGGTGAATTTAAATTCATAAATGGATTGATCCACAGGTAAATGTCTGAATTTAATTCGATCTTTATCCAGGTTCTGGTAATGAGATCGCAGACCTCGTAAAATTTCATACCTTGGGAAAAAGCGGCCAACGGCGCGGGCATTCCGCCAGAGCTCTTCTAATTCACGGTAGCGATTCATAAAATATGGATCCAGGCCAATTAACTCACGATAATACTGCAGTTGTAACATATAGCCCGGTACCAGACCTCTGGTTTCCCGGGAAGCGCTGGATCGACTGAAGGCACGGCTGGGAATGAACTCTTCAATCCCGGCACGCAAACCGAAATTACTCATACCCAATTTTTTACCAAACAGGAATACCGTGGTCTGTTCTCTTTGTAAGGTATTATAAATCCAGATTTCATAAGCTGGCAGGGTGTTATAGCGCTCAATTTCCTGACGAATGGCAAAATCACTAATCCATTGCATCAGCTCCACCTGATCGACCCCTAATTTGCCAGTATAAACCGACTGTGGTTCGCCATATTTTACGTAAACGAGGCCCCGGTCATCGGTACCGTAAGGTGTAGTCGGTTTAATTGTGAATTTTTTTCGGGCAAAATTGATGCGTTCCCAGTGCTCTAACAAACGCTCATTGATGGTTGTTACCGGGTTAGGGTCTTTTTCCAACCACAATTTTCTTAATATTGAATAAGCCTCATCTGGATACTTTTGGATTGTTTTCATCCATTCTTTTAGCGATTGTTCTGATGTAATGGGGGCCAAGCGGGCGAATTCCTTTTTTATTTCTTCCTGAAACTTCTTTATATTCTCACCTGAAAATCCCCAGAAATACATATCGTTAGCCTTCTGGTAAAAATCTCGGGCCTTTTGTTTGGTTACCAGTTCAATGAAAGCAATTCCAATTCTTGGATCGGATTGATTTAATTTAGCCAGAGAATCTCTGGCTGTCGCCCATACATCCAGGGCCTTTTGCCAGTCCCCTTCCTCCTGATATTTCAACCCTTTTTCATAAATATCCTCTTTTGCAAATAGCCACTGACTTAATGTAAAAAGTTGAAATAAAATAAGGCTGGAAATGAAAAAATTACGTATCATATTGCACCTGTGGATAGGTTAAATAACATTGCTAAATCATTAAACATAAAAATGTACTAAAATTATCCATAATTAACAATAAAATAAAAATCAGACGACTTTAGCTATGAGGGGGATTTATCCTGGAATT
>CAZMEG010000465.1:0-3405 GCA_964565205.1 uncultured Cytophagia bacterium | reverse complement strand
GGGTTAAATTTAGGCTTAGTTTTAATCGCATGATTTTAATAGATAAAAAATGTCCTTGGTTTCAATTACAATTATGCTGGAATCTCATTTTATAAACAGGATTTTGGGGTTAGTCAAATTAGGCACTTTATCTTTTTTACTCCTTGCGATTATTTTTTTCACTCTCAATGCTTTTTTCCCTCTGCCGGTAGAAAAACTGCATCCGCCCTCTTCAACCATAGTGCTGGATCGAAACGGTCAGGTTTTGCGGGTGTATCTTGCGCCGGATGATATGTGGCGTATACCGGTAGGTTATGATGAAATTTCGCCTTTGCTCAAACAAGCGGTGCTAACATTTGAGGATCGCTATTTCTACTGGCATTTTGGCATTAATCCAATTTCCATTTTAAGAGCCGCCTGGGCTAATTTACGGGCAGGACATATCGTGCAGGGAGGCTCCACCATTACCATGCAGGTAGCCCGACTCATGGAGCCCAAACCACGAACCCTCAAAAATAAATTGATCGAAGCTTTTCGTGCACTGCAACTTGAATGGAAATTCTCCAAGGAGCAAATTCTTGAATTTTATTTTAACCTGGCGCCATACGGAGGCAACCTGGTTGGCATTGGTGCTGCGGCACAATTTTATTTTAATAAGAGGTCCGATCAATTAAGTCTGGGAGAGGCAGCCCTGTTAACGGTAATTCCAAATGCCCCCAATCGATATCGCCCAGATCTGAATGTTAAGATGGCCCATCGGGCGCGGCGAAAAGTGCTCGAGCGTCTTTTCAGACAGAAAAAAATTACAGAAAGGGATCAAGAGGAAGCCCTGTCAGAGCCCATTCCTGCGGAGCGTTTCCCGGCTCCATTCCGAGCACCTCATTTTGCCGATGAACTCAAGCAACGTTACCCACAGCTAACCAAAATTCACACAACCATTGATTTAAACATACAGACTCTTGTGGAAAATTTGCTACACCAGCATCTCAAGCCCTGGCGTGCTCGTGGAATCACTAACGGGGCCGTGGTAGTAATTGAAAATAAAACCCGGGCTGTGCGAGCGCTGGTGGGTTCCTTAGATTTTTTTGATGAAACCAGCCAGGGTCAGGTAAATGGCGCCATGTCACCACGCTCCCCCGGTTCGGCACTGAAGCCTTTTGTTTACGCTCTGGGGCTTGAGCAGGGACTGGTTTCTCCGCAGAGCTTACTTTACGATGTTCCCGTAGAATACTCTGGTTATCGGCCGGTGAATTATGACAACAAGTATCATGGGGCGGTGAGCATGGAGGAAGCGCTGATTCGTTCTCTCAATGTCCCAGCGGTAAATCTGGCCTCACAGCTTGCCGGCGGTGGGGTCTATACCTTTTTGAAGGAAGCGGGGTTAAGTACACTTAAACAGCCGCCTGAATATTATGGCCTGACGCTCGTTCTTGGCGGTTGCGAAGTCACTTTACTGGAATTGACCAACTTATATGCTGGTCTGGCCGAAGGCGGTAGGTTTCGA
Organism: uncultured Cytophagia bacterium; assembly: GCA_964565205.1. Lineage (GTDB taxonomy): Bacteria > Zhuqueibacterota > Zhuqueibacteria > Oceanimicrobiales > CAZMEG01 > CAZMEG01. Next base: position 1,922 of record CAZMEG010000465.1, on the reverse strand, counting down.
TCCTATCGCTGGTTGGAAGATCAAAGTAACGAAGCGGGCAAATCATTGCTCAGTTCCGGTACCTGTTACATCATTACTGAAATTCTCAGTAAACTCCGCCGTCCTGAACTGCCTTCATCATGGGAACTCACCGTGGACGTCCCTAAAATTGCCTGGAAGACAGGTACCTCTTATGGTCACCGGGATGCCTGGAGCATAGGGTACACCCCGGAGTACACCATTGGGGTCTGGGTCGGTAATTTCGATGGTCGGGGCGTACCTGCTCTGGTGGGGGCTGAAGCGGCGGCTCCCCTTTTATTTGAAATTTTTGAAGCTCTTCTTAAACCAGCCACTACTCGCTGGTTTATTCAACCGGAGAGTGTGGGGGTGCGTCAGGTCTGTGCGGTGAGTGGCATGCCCCTTTCAAAATACTGTCCGGCGGCTAAATCGGAGCTTTATCTTCCCGGAATTTCGCCGGCACAGCGTTGCACCCTGCATCGCATGATTCTTGTGGATGAGGCTACAGGATTTCGATTGTGTCCTGTTTGCCGCTCCGGCCGGAAATACAGGCAAAGAATTGTCACCGTATGGCCTGCTAAACTGGCCTCCTGGATGATTGAGCATGGAATCCCGGTAGATCAAATTCCCCGGCATTATCCGCGTTGTCCTAAAATAGCCGCAGGCCAAACTCCTGTGATTCTTTCTCCGCTTGCCAATAGTGAATACCGGATTCGCCCGGATGTGCCATTAGACTATCAAAAATTACCATTAAAAGCAGCCGTTTCCAACCAAATTAAAAAACTGTACTGGTTTCTTAATGGACGATTAATATTTACCGGTAACCCTCATCAAATATTTTTCCTGACACCGGCTCAAGGTAAATATAAGCTTATCTGCATGGATGAGGAAGGTCGGTCCAGTGAAGTTCAGTTTGTCATACGATAAATTTTTTATCGCAGGGAAGAGGAGCTTGAAAAAAATTGTTCATTAGATTAATTAAAATAAAAATAAACGGGTCTTAAACATTTAAGGAGAACAAAATGGCATTAAATATAAACGGCAAGAAGATCTTACATCTCATCGAAAAACAGGTTAAAGTATGGGAAAAAGAAAAAACCTTACAAAAGGAATGCAAAGAGAAAACTAAAGGCATGGGACCTTATATAGCCATCTCACGGCACCATGGTGCGGGTGGTACACAAATTGGACAAAAATTAGCTAAAATTTTAAACTGGTCTTTGTATGATCAGGAGGTGGTGGAGTATATTGCTACCGAGGCTCAAGTGCGAAAAAGTGTGGTGCAATCATTTGATGAAAAAGTACAGAGCGCCATAGAGACCTGGGTACTGACACTGTTAAATCGTCATGCGCTGGACAAAGACCATTACTTAAAACATTTAAGTCACGTGATTTGCAGCCTGGCGCAACACGGGAATGCCATCTTCATTGGGCGCGGGGCTCGATTTATTTTACCTGCAGAATTTGGTCTGCGTGTTCAAATTACCGCCCCGTTGCCCGTTCGTATTAAAAATGTCATGGCCAGACATCAAATCTCCCAGAGTGAGGCTAAAAGATTGATTGAAAGGATCGATTCGCAGAGAGTGGCCTATGTTCGCCGTACTTTCCATAAAGATGCCGACGACCTGGCCTATTTTGACCTGGTCATAAACACCGCCACATTAACCCTGGAGCAAGCTACTCAGTTAATCATCGAGGCCCTAAAAATTAAACTGCGAGACCAGAATTTAATACATAAGCCGAACATGGGTAAGGCAGCTTAGTAAGCTTGTTAAATTCGAAATCCTAAATCTGAAATTCGAAACAAATTCAAATGACTTAAAATTTAACATATTAAAATTTTAGTAATTAGGTATCAGGAGTATTGGAGTGATGGGGTAATGGAGTATTGAAAAAACTTTTTCATTAATCCAACAATCCAGAAC
>CAZMEG010000464.1:3159-3406 GCA_964565205.1 uncultured Cytophagia bacterium | reverse complement strand
ATTTTACTTAATCACAGGATTTTTGGAATGATTGATCGTTGGGGGAAAGGGATAGACAAGCCGGTCAGAATGCTTTTACTATTAAGTCTGGCAGAGTTATTAGCCATGACTATCTGGTTCAGCGCTTCCGCTGTCGTTCCTGCCTTACAAAAAGAATGGCATTTAAGCTCGGGACAAATTGCCTGGCTGGTGATGGTGGTGCAACTGGGCTTTGTTAGCGGAACGCTTTTAATTTCCATCACCAACC
>CAZMEG010000464.1:0-3149 GCA_964565205.1 uncultured Cytophagia bacterium | reverse complement strand
ATTTTACTTAATCACAGGATTTTTGGAATGATTGATCGTTGGGGGAAAGGGATAGACAAGCCGGTCAGAATGCTTTTACTATTAAGTCTGGCAGAGTTATTAGCCATGACTATCTGGTTCAGCGCTTCCGCTGTAGTTCTTGCCTTACAAAAAGAATGGCATTTGAGCTCGGGTCAAATTGCCTGGCTGGTGATGGTGGTGCAACTGGGATTTGTTAGCGGAACGCTTTTAATTTCCATCACCAACCTGGCCGATGTGTTTAATACTCGCAAGGTTTTTGCTTTTTCGGCTTTACTGGCGGCGTTGGTTAATGGCATGTTTCCTTATATGCCGGGAAGTTTTACAGTAAAGCTGGTATTGCGTTTCCTATCAGGAATGTTTCTGGCCGGTGTTTATCCTCCCGGCATGAAAATCATGGCCGAATGGTTTAAAACAGGGCGCGGCCTGGCCATAGGTACACTGGTTGGAGCCCTTACTGTGGGTTCAGCTTTACCCCATCTGGTTGGTTCTATTTTACAAAACCTGTGGCGTTGGACGGTTTTGACCAGTTCGTTTTTAGCGGTTTTGAGTGCAGGCATTGTCCTGTGGTGGGTAAAAGATGGTCCCTACAATGTGCCCGCACAAAAATTTAATTTAAAATATTTTCTTACCGTTTTACAGCATCGTCCCACCCGTCTGGCTTATTTTGGCTATTTTGGTCACATGTGGGAACTCTATGCCATGTGGACCTGGGTGCCGGTATTTTTGTTAAACTACCAGATCGGTCGAGACGCACACGCTTATTCCGCGGGCTTTGCGGCCTTTCTGGTTATCGGCACTGGCGCCGCCGGTTGTATTCTGTATGGTTACTGGGCCGATCGCATCGGCCGCAGTTTGTCTACCATCCTCGCCATGACCATTTCCGGTCTTTGTTGCTTTACGGTGGGATTTTTATCTATAACACCGCTTGCGCTTCTATTCATTTGCCTTCTGTGGGGACTCACGGTGGTTGCAGATTCTGCTCAGTTTTCTGCCGCAGCTTCGGAACTGTGCGATCCTCAGTATATGGGTACGGTTCTTACTTTGCAGACCAGCCTCGGCTTTTTATTAACCATGCTATCCATACGTCTTGTCCCGGTGGTGCAATCTTTTGCCGGATGGGGATGGGCTTTTGCCATGCTGGGCCTGGGTCCCCTTTTTGGTATTGTTGCCATGTATCGCCTGAGAAATTTGCCCGAAGCGGCTAAAATGGCCAATGGTCATCGCTAATTGAAGTTTAATGTATTCACTTCACCTGAAAAATTTTTAAAACGTGCGATACGAAAAAAGACATGGGTAAGCAGCTTGCTCAAAAATACCTCTAATTAATCAGGAAACTGGCAGCCTCAAAGTTTGTGAATTAAACAGGATTTGTTTTTTTCCATTTCTTTTATTAAATTGTTTGCATGAAATTATTATTATTTGATGTTGACCTCACGTTAATCAATAGTGGCGGGGCGGGTCGTCGTGCCATGACCCGGGCTTTTGAGGAACTTTTTCACAAAAAAAATGGTTTCGCCAGGGTTCATCTGGCTGGTAGAACCGATACCCTCATCCTTAAGGATGCGTTGCAACGCTGCGACCTGCCCTGGAATCCCACAGTAGAGCAGAATTTTCGCCAGCTCTATTTTAAATATTTAAAAGAAGAAATGCAGGTGCCCAATCCCGATAAGAAACTTATGCCGGGTATTCCTGAATTATTGAAAATTATACGTGCTCGTAAGGATCTGGAATTGGGGCTATTAACTGGCAACTGGCGTGAAGGAGCCATGATTAAACTGGGATATTTTGACCTGGTTCAATATTTTTCGGTTGGAGCCTTTGGGGATGATTCAGAACATCGTAATGAGCTACCTGAAATTGTGGTACGACGCTTTACACAAAAATACCGGCAATCAATTAAAGCAGAAGATGTTTATATAATAGGAGATACCCCTCTGGATATCGACTGTGCTCGATCGTTTGGAGCGCGCAGTGTGGCGGTCGCTACCGGTTTGTATTCTTTTGAACAGTTGCAGAAAGCTCAACCCGACCTTATTTTTAATAATCTTTCTGACCCACAAAAATTTCTATCCTTAATTACCACAAAAATTCTGTGATTTTTAGGCAGTCATTTTATTTTCGTGGTTATCATAAAAAGATGCTTATGTGCATCTGGATTCTGCCGGCGAATCGACTCCGTAAGTTTAAATGCTGAGTACAGAGGATTATTGAATTTCTCGGTCTTGATCCTGTTGCGCTATTATGCTGGCTGGTTTTTCTTCCTGTTTGCTCTTCAATTTGGCTAAAAATTCTAATTTTTCCAGGGCGATTTTAATTTGAATTCTTTCCTGGTGCAAGCTTTCAATTTGTTTTTCTGCAAGTTGTCGGTCTTTCAATTCATCCCAAAGTAATTTGAACACCTGTTTCTTAACTTCAGCAGCTACTTTTAAAGCATTTTTATTATTATCTTTTTTTGATTGGGCATTTACAGGAAAAATAAAAACTAAAGAAAAGCATCCCACGAAAAACAACTGTAAATATTTTGAAAACCTCATTTTTAAACCCTCGCATTTTTGTTAAACTCGTTTAAAATATCGGATGCCATTTAAAAAACTTAAACAATTTGTAATTTTTACTGTTTTGTTGGAAGATTTTAAAAATTAAAATTGTTCATTTAATATGAATGAATAAGGACATCATCGGGTAACCTCCTATTTCATTTCTTTCCTTCCTCCTCTAAGATCCCTGGGTTTGATACCCGGGGATTTTTTTTGTTAATTTTAGAAAGAACTCCTGGTTGATTTTTAGTTGGAATACAGTTAAATTTATTTGCAAAATTAAATTGATTGATGGTTTGTGTTTGAAGAATGTACAGGTTATGGAGAGAGATGGTCTTTGTATTTTCTATTGACCTCTCGTTCCAAAATTTTATTTTGGGACGCCATTGTTGAGAAGCTTAGCTTCGGAGGGATGTCAGGGACCGCTTCTATCCTATATATGGCTAGACGCTGTCCCTGAAGTCCCTGACAGCGGTTTTTTGTACAGTCTCGGGGGGATGGTCTCTGTGGGGTCAATTCTGGCGCAAAACACTTGGGGGAAGGCATGTTTTTGCCCTTCATCCCCCTTTTGAGGGATTTTAATGAGGGTAT
>CAZMEG010000463.1:3128-3410 GCA_964565205.1 uncultured Cytophagia bacterium | reverse complement strand
GGCACATACTTTGATGATAATATAAAAACTTAATAAGGGGATAGAAGGATGCCCAAGAATAAGCGGTTGCCCAATTTGTTCTACAATCCTCTCAGTATGTTTGGCGCCGTCATCGCTACGGTAAGTTTTATCATCATTCTGGTTTTCTTTTTAGTAGATTTGATCGCAGGTGGCCTGGCCCCTTACGCCGGTATCATTGCTTTGATCATTTTACCGGCCATTCTAATTTTCGGTTTGATTTTAATCCCGGTGGGGATGTATTTGGAATACAAACGCTTGAGT
>CAZMEG010000463.1:0-3118 GCA_964565205.1 uncultured Cytophagia bacterium | reverse complement strand
CGCTTGAGTCGAGTGGAGAAACGAGTTCCAAGGTCTTTTTATATTGATCTCGGCAATCCCACTCACCGTCGCGCTACGATGATATTTTCCACCGGGACCGTTATTTTTCTATTTGCAACGGCTATCGGCAGTTATCGGGCTTATGAATTTACTGAATCGGTTACCTTTTGTGGACAGATTTGCCATGAGGTGATGGAGCCAGAATATACGGCCTATCAGAAATCTCCTCATGCAAGAGTCACCTGTACGGAATGTCATGTAGGTCCCGGTGCCGGCTGGTTTGTACGATCCAAGCTATCGGGAGCTTATCAGGTTTATGCTACCCTGTTTAATGTTTACCCGAAACCTATTCCTACTCCGATAAAGAACTTACGTCCGGCGCGTGAAACCTGTGAGACCTGCCACTGGCCAGAGAAATTTCATGGTTCCAAGGAAAAGATTTTCGACCATTACATGGTGGATGAAAAGAATACCAAATGGAGTATCCGTATGTTAATTAAAACAGGCGGGGGAAGCAAAGAAGCCGGAATTGCTGAAGGTATTCACTGGCACATGAATTTAGCTAACGAGGTGGACTATATTGCCACTGATCCCCAGCGTCAGGAAATCGCCTGGGTGCGGGTAAATGATCATAAAGGAAATGTTCGAGAGTATATGAGTGAAGATAATCCCATTGATACCGACGATTTTAAACAATATAAAATTCGACGTATGGATTGCATGGATTGCCACAATCGTCCAACCCATATATTTGATTCTCCCAGTCAGGCTGTCAACAAAGCTCTCAGTGCCGGTCGCATCGATGTAAAGCTGCCTTATGCCAAAAAAGTAGCCGTAGAAGCATTGATTCAGGAAGATTATCCCTCAAAAGATTCGGCTTATGTAGCCATTGATAATTATATTCGTGAATTTTATGAGACAGAATATCCACAGATTGCCCAAACCCGGAAGGAGGCCATAGATCAGATGATCCGGGAAGTTCAAAAAATATATCGCTGGAACTTTTTTCCAGAAATGAAGGTGCGCTGGGACGTTTACCCGAATAATATCGGTCATTTTCTAAGTCCTGGTTGTTACCGTTGTCATGATGGACGACATGTAAGTAACGATGGTAAAGTCATTCCCAACAATTGCAAAAATTGTCATATTATTATTTCACAGGGTACAAAGAATGAGAGTAAGTTAATTGCGCCAGACGGATTAGAATTTAAACATCCTGAAGATATTGAAGAAGCCTGGCGAGAAATGGCCTGCAGCGAATGTCATACAGGCACTTCACAATTATAATTTGAGGAAAAAACAATGCATCGATTTACCTGGTTTTTTATGGTTATTATACTTGCTCAGCCTGTAAGATCACAATCAATTTCTGCTCGTTTTTCAACTTCCATTTACTCCTGGGAACGCTCCCCCACCGATACAACAACGCAGGATCATGTGCGATTGTATCAGACCGCCCAGTTCACTGTGGGACAACTGGCTTCTAATCGTTTGTCTTTTCACCTGTACACTCAAATTTCTCAGGATCTGGTGGAATCCAGTGAAGATGATCCGATCCCACGGCTCTATAATGCTTATCTGCAATGGCGAGAACGTCGTGGGCTTCTGGAAAAAATTAAAATTGGACGCCAGAGAGTTTATTCGGGGGTAGCCTATGGTACTATTGATGGCATAGATGCCACCTTGCGCATTGGCAAGAAAGTGCGATTGGGCGGTTTTGCCGGCTTTCTGGTGCCGTTTACCAATTCAATCGAAATCGACGACTGGAAGGTGAGTCATACTTTTGGAATACGGTTGCAAAGTAAAAATTTTCTTGGATCAAAAATTTTAATTAGCTTTATGCAACGGAATCGTCGTCCTGTAAATTACTCAGCACCGGGTCGGTTTACCCAAAAAATCCTGCAATTTGAAAGTCTGGAGCAACGCCTGGCGGGTATTGACATTTTTCGTAATTTTGACAATAAAATCAATTTATACGGTCGCCTGGATTATGATCTGTTACAAAAACGGGTGCAACGGGGACAACTGGAGCTCCGGTATGAACCTTCAGTCAGATGGGAACTCGCAGGTGAATTCTTCCACAGGGCGCCTTTAGTTGAGTACAACTCCATATTTTCTGTATTTGATTTCAGCACCACCCAGGAACTGGATGTGCGGGTAAATTATCGTTTACAAAAAGACTGGCAGGTAATGGGGAAATTAGGCCTAGTGTTTTACGATGGCGATCAAACACAACGCATTTTACTTGGTTTAAGATTTCGTTATGGTTTCATTGCTTATAATTTTCGACATGGCTATGGTGGACAGAATAACGGTGTAACTGCTTCCATAAATTATCCATTTACTCCTAAAATTGGCTTTATGATCAGCTCCGGAGTGGCACGCTACAGTTTATTCAATACAGAAATGCCTCAATATACTTCTTTAACGGGAAGCGTTGGTATTAATTACCGTCCGTATAAATATTTTTCGCTGGATATTTTAGGGCAGGGGGTTCGTAACCGTTTTTATGATAATGATTTTAGAATTTTTATGCGGGCAAATTACTGGGTTTTTGCCAAATCTAAATAAGGAGGTTGCCTATGGCTACCGGTAGAATCAAAGTAGGATTTGCATTTGGCCTCATCATCGGGGTGATCTTCTGGTTACTTTTTACCGGTATCAATGATAATATGCAATATTTTCGTACCGTCAAAGAGCTTAAGGCTATGAATTCAGAAGCTCTTAAATATGGTCTACGAGTCAAGGGTATGCTGGTACCGGGCTCGTTAAAAACCAACCCTGAAAATCTGGATGTGAGCTTTTTAATCGAAGATGGGGGTGAACAACTGGAAGTCAGATACAGTGGCGAACTGCCCGATACGTTTCGTGACGGTTCTGAGGTTCTGGTTGAAGGCCACATGACGTCTGAAGGTTATTTTCAAGCTCAAACCGTGAAAGCCAAATGCGCTTCAAAATATGAAAGCGACGAGTGGTATGATATGAAGAATTATGATCCGAAAACACATCAGATACGTCAAAATGTGGATTAATTTATGCATAGCTGAGCGGATAAACCTTTTCATGGATGGGCTTTTAGTTAGTTGTCCGTTGTTAGTTGAGTATTTCAAATGCATAG
>CAZMEG010000462.1:0-3427 GCA_964565205.1 uncultured Cytophagia bacterium | reverse complement strand
GTGCCTGTAAGTCCTCGGCGCGGACGCCTTCGGACTAGTTTTTTTAAATTTTCGACAGTCTCGTAAGGTATGTACATCACTCGCTCACTGAACTTGCGAGCGAGATTATTTTTTTACCGAGACTGAGTTATTACTAGGCTGAATTATTCACAAAGCCAAGAAGAGGTTATGGTAAATAATAATTGTCTATTACACAAAAAACAAAATATTTGCTTTCACCCAGAATTTGTGTATATTTTAAGTGAATAGCATCTAAAATGGACAACAAATGAGAAAGGTACCAGGAAATGAATCTTGAAAATAGTGATCTGTTTGTAAGGCGTCATATTGGTCCAACCAAAGAAGAAACCAGCGAGATGCTGAGGACCATTGGCGTTGAGTCTCTTGACCAGCTTATTGATGAAACCATTCCTGAAAACATTCGCCTGAAAAAACCGCTGGATTTACCCGAGCCCATGGGCGAATTTGAATTCTTAAATGAAATTAAAAAGATTGCTCAAAAAAATAAGCTTTTCAAATCATTTATCGGGCTCGGATATTATGATTGTATTACCCCTTCGGTGATCTTGCGTAACATATTCGAAAATCCCGGCTGGTACACTCAATACACGCCGTACCAGGCCGAAATTGCCCAGGGACGTCTTGAGGCATTGATGGTCTTTCAAACCATGGTATGCGATTTAACCGCCATGGAAATTGCCAATGCCTCCCTGCTTGATGAAGCCACAGCCGCAGCTGAAGCCATGACCATGCTACACCGACTTCGCTCAAGAGAACAGATCAGTAAAAATGCCAACAAATTCTTCGTTTCAGACAAATGCTTCCCAACTACCATCGATGTTTTGAAAACACGTTCGGAGCCTCTGGGTATTGAACTGGTCATGGGCGACTTCAAAAAAGTACAATTCACCGATGAATTTTTTGGAGCCATCATACAATATCCAGATACCGATGGCAATATCCATGATTACCGTGAATTTGTGGAACAGGCCCATTCAGCCGGAATCCGGGTCACGGTGGCTGCAGATCTCCTTTGTTTAACTCTGCTTACACCACCGGGTGAATGGGGCGCCGATGTAGTTGTAGGTTCCACCCAGAGATTCGGTGTACCCATGGGTTATGGGGGTCCCTATGCAGCTTACTTTGCCACCCGTGATGAATTTAAGCGACAGATGCCCGGACGCATTATCGGCGTCTCTGTGGATCGTCTGGGGAACCGCGCCTACCGGATGGCTCTTCAGACTCGTGAACAGCACATTCGTCGGGAAAAAGCCACTTCTAACATCTGTACTGCTCAGTCCTTACTGGCCATCATGGCGGGCATGTATGCGGTTTACCACGGTCCGGAAGGTTTAAAGCAAATTGCTCAACGAATTCATTTTCTCACTCAAATCCTGGAAACTGAACTCAAAAAGTTAGGATATCATCAGACCAATCCTTATTATTTCGATACCCTGCGCATTCAGCTTAATCCAGAGGCCGGACAAAAAACGGAAAGCCTGCGCAGGGTAGCTCTGCAAGCACAGATGAATTTTTACTACCAAGGGACTAACAGCGTGGGCATCGCCTTAGATGAAACTACCCGTACAAAAGATGTGCAGGAAATTGTCAATGTTTTTGCCAGGGCCATTTCCAGACCCGAGCCAAAAATTGATTTAAAAGCCAGGCTCAAATCTACTGATTATAAATTTCCTCCACAATTGATCCGTCGGAGTGAATATTTGACGCATCCCGTTTTCAATTCTTATCATTCAGAAACGGAGATGATGCGTTACATAAAAAAACTGGAGAATCGAGATCTATCTCTGACCACCTCCATGATTCCCCTGGGTTCCTGCACCATGAAGCTCAATGCGGCCACTGAACTAATTCCGGTGAGCTGGCCTGAATTCGCCCGACTTCATCCCTTTGTACCTCAGGATCAGGCCCAGGGCTATGCTCAGATTATTCGTGAACTGGAAGCTTATTTATGCGAAATTACCGGCTTTGCCGCGGTGTCCTTTCAACCCAATTCCGGAGCTCAGGGTGAATATACCAGTTTGCTGGTCATCAGAGCATATCATAAAGATCGGGGCCAGGCTCAGCGGGATGTGGTGTTGATTCCATCCTCGGCCCATGGTACAAATCCAGCCAGTGCGGTCATGGCCGGAATGAAAGTAGTGGTGGTAAAGTGTGACGAAGGGGGCAATATCGATGTGGGCGACCTTAAAGAAAAAGCCGAACACTACCGGGATCAACTGGCTGCGCTTATGGTAACCTATCCTTCCACACATGGAGTATTCGAGGAAGAAATCAAACAAATCTGTGAGATTATTCATGAAAATGGTGGTCAGGTTTTCATGGATGGAGCCAATCTGAATGCTCAGGTAGGTCTCACCAGTCCGGCGCTGATTGGTGCAGACATCTGCCATCTCAATTTGCATAAAACCTTCAGCATTCCCCATGGAGGAGGCGGTCCGGGCATGGGACCCATTGCCGCCGCCAAACATCTGGTCCCCTATCTGCCAAAGCATCCACTGGTCCAAATGGGAGGCGAGAAGGGTATTCATGCTGTGGCCACTTCACCCTGGGGGAGCGCCAGCATTCTGCTCATCTCCTATGCTTACATAAAACTCCTGGGACGTGATGGTTTAACCGAGGTCTCAAAATATGCCATCTTAAATGCCAATTACATAAAAGCCCGTCTGGAAAAATTTTATCCAGTGCTCTATGTGGGTAAAAGGGGACGAGTTGGCCATGAAATGATTTTCGATCTAAGGCCTTTCAAAAAATCCGTACATGTGGATGTGGAAGATGTGGCTAAACGTCTCATGGATTATGGCTTCCATGCCCCTACCGTTTCGTTCCCGGTTCCTGGTACCCTCATGGTGGAGCCCACAGAAAGCGAATCCAAACGTGAACTGGATCGTTTCTGCGAGGCCATGATTGAAATACACAAGGAAATCCAGGAAATCGTCGATGGCAGCGTAGACCCCAACGATAATCTCCTGAAAAATGCCCCACATACCGCTTACGAGGTTACCCTGGATGAATGGTCCCATGGCTATTCAAGACAAAAAGCGGCATTTCCACTACCTTATGTAAAGGAAAACAAATTCTGGCCCTTTGTGGCACGCATTGATAATGCTTACGGGGATCGACACCTGGTCTGTACCTGTCCGCCGGTGGAGAGTTATGAATCCCAATAATAATTGGATTACAACCTAATTTTTTACACCCTATGAAAGATAGCATGTGAGGTAATCAATTATGGAGCAAACAATTAAAATAAACAAAGATGTATACGAGGCACTTAAAAAAACTTTCGGCCCCAAAAAACTCCACAAAAAAATAAATGAAATATTTTTAACAGCCGTTAAAAGTCGCCTGGAAGAATACAATAAAAAAATTCTTGAATTTGAAGAAAAATATGGCATGTCCTTCAAAG
>CAZMEG010000461.1:0-3444 GCA_964565205.1 uncultured Cytophagia bacterium | reverse complement strand
ATGAGGAGTGCTGGAATAATGGAATATTGGAATGAGGAGTTAAATTGAAGAGACGGTCAAAAAAGTCCAGCAAGAAGGCGTTTAGCCGAATTCCCTGCAACATGTTAGTGGCTGTTCGTCCTCGGCGAGGATGCTTTTTAAATAGTTTTTTGGATTTTCAATAGTCTCGAAGGGGGTGGCTTTGAACGAACCAAGAGGAAATCTAAAAAATGAGCTATTGCTTTCCTCTTTATATTTGAAGAATTTAAAGTTTATTTTTTCTTTACTTGTTACCAAAATTTTATTATTTTCAACTGCAAAAATTGTAATTATTAGAAAATTTGAGGATTAGCCATGCGATTACCCAAATTAGAACTCTACACAAAAATCCTTTTAGGTCTGGTTATTGGAGCTGTGGTGGGCGTTGTGGCAAACAAATTTGGATTTAGTGGATTCCTTTCAACTTATATCAAGCCTTTTGGAACGGCTTTTATCCGTTTAATCAGTTTAATTGTAGTGCCACTGGTGTTTGCTTCTCTATTAGTTGGTACGGCCAGTCTCAACGATATTCGTAAACTGGGACGCATTGGTGGTAAAACCATTGTCTACTATTTATTTACAACCGCCCTGGCAATTACTATCGGTTTGATTCTGGCCAATTTTTTCGGACCCGGGCGCGGTTTGCCCCACGAAGTAGAACAGCAACTCCTGGCTAATTATCAGGCTGAAGCCAGTCAGAAAATTGAACAGGCCTTAAAAAAGCCGAGTGTAGCGGAGGTTTTACTGGATATCATTCCTACCAATCCCATGAAGTCATTTGCAGAGGGCGATATGTTGCAGATTATCTTTTTTGCGTTATTTTTGGGCATTACCATAACCTTAATTTCCCCCGACAAAGCCAAGCCCCTGATAGGATTTTTTGATGGACTGAATGATGCCATGATTAAAATGGTTTCCATCATCATGGAGTTTGCTCCTTATGGCGTGTTTGCACTCATTGCAGCGATAATTGGAGAATTTGGTGCTCATATTCTTTTAACTCTGGCAAAGTATTCTATTGTAGTGGTCATGGGTCTCATTTTGCACGCTTCTTTAACATATCCGGCAATGATCAAAACCTTTTCAAAATTGCCGGTGTCGAAATTTTTCCGCGGGATACGTCCTGCCCAGCTCATTGCCTTTAGCTCAAGCTCCAGTTCGGCTACATTACCGGTTACCATGGAATGTGTGGAGGACAATTTGGGAGTTTCGAAGGAAGTTTCCAGTTTTGTTTTACCGCTTGGGGCTACCATTAATATGGACGGTACTGCACTGTACCAGGGAGTTGCGGCGGTATTTATTGCTCAGGTATTTGGCATGAATCTGAATCTGGGTCAGCAGTTAATGATTGTGTTGACGGCCACCCTGGCTTCCATTGGTGCGGCTGGAGTTCCAGGAGTCGGGATGATTACTCTGGCCCTTGTGCTAAAAACAGTGGGGATTCCTCTGGAAGGCATTGCCTTAATCTTAGGAGTGGATCGAATTCTTGACATGTGTCGCACAACAATCAATGTCACGGGAGACGCCTCCTGTGCAGTCGTCGTAGCGGCTACGGAAGGAGAACTTGACTATTCTGTCAATAATTTGACCTCGAAAAAAGCCCCGGCCATGGAGGTAGAAGAAGAAAAAGCAAAAGTTTAAGACAGGGTTGGATGGTTAGAAAATTAAAAGAGGCCTGCAGATCTTGGTGGATCGGCAGGCCTTTTTAACTTAATGACCGTTGGTGGCCCTTTGTCTTGGTTTGGGTAAAGGCTTACGGGGTATTTTTGCGTCCCTCATGGCTGTATGATAAACAAAAGAGGCCATAATCACCGAAGCCTGCATCAAGTCACTTTTGATGGCATGATCATAAACATCCATGTTGGTGTGGTGGGTTCTGGTGAAATAATCCAGGGGATCTTGAATAAATTGAAAGCCTGGCAGCCCCACCGCATCGAAAGATAAATGATCCGTGCCCCCGGTGTTACGAATGGTTACGGTAGTAGCACCCAGATCATGGAATGGTTTGAGGTAAGCTTCAAATATGGGGCGCACGGCATCATTTCCCTGGAGGTAAATACCACGGATTTTGCCGGAGCCGTTATCGAGATTAAAGTAGGCTGAAAATTTAGCATGTTCCGGAGTTAATTCCATGGTTTCGGGATCTCCGAAATGTTTTTTAACATACCCCCTTGAGCCCAGCAAGCCCTGTTCTTCGCCACCCCAAAGGGCAATACGAATGGTACGACGCGGTTTCACCCCGATGGCCTTTAATATCCGCACAGCTTCCATAGTTACAGCACAGCCTGCAGCGTTGTCGGTGGCGCCGGTCCCGGCGTGCCATGAATCCAGATGACCCCCGAGCATGACGATCTCATTTTTGAGCTTTTTATCTGAACCAGGAATTTCAGCAATCACGTTATAGCCAAGCGAGTCATCGTCAAAAAAGCGGGTCTGAATATTAATGGATAACTTCACCGGAATGCCTTTTTCCAATAAACGAACCACTCGCCAGTAATGCTCAATGGCTACTACCATCGAAGGTAAAACCGGCTCAGCATTCATTTTGTGGGAGCCCCCGCGTTGCACAAGAATGGTTCCGTGCTCCCTGGCACTGGCTTCAAGAACTACGGCGGCTCCTTCCTCTAAGAAAAATTTATTGATTTTATTTCGCAATCTACGCCGCCGTAAGTATTCCTCCCGGCGTTTCCACCAGCTTGGTTTAGCTCCGGGTTCGGGTGCCTGAGCGAGTTCTTTCAGGTCTTCATCAGAATAGCGTTTAGCATCCGCTTTAAAATGTGTCTCGGCCTCTCGACTGGGCCTGGTCATGACAATGGCTCCTTTCAGCTTTCCTCGATATTTTTCAAAATCTTCTTCGGATTTAATATCAACCAGTACCGGTTGCCCGGTGATGGTGCCGTTCGTACCTGGAGTCCAGGCCTTTGGATAGGCTATCATATTTAAATACTGTGGTTCAATCATTTCTATGGAAAAGCGTTCGACGGCCCAACCCCGACCAAAAGTACCCCACGGTTCCAGGTGAGCATTTTTTAATCCCCATTTTTTAAATTGCTCTACACACCATTGAGCGGCTTTTTTATAATTAGGAGAATTAGTAAGACGTGGACCGTACACATCGGTCAAATAAAATAAAGTTTCCATAACTTTAGAGTGGTGGAATCCTTCATCCTTGATTTTCATAATCGTATTCAAATCTACCGGCTCCTGGGCCAGGGCTGGAAAAATAAAAAGAACGATAATAACAGCGGAAAGCATCTTTGATCTTAGCATAAAGTCCTCCTTATTTTTATGAATGTAGGGTTTTAAAAAAATTAGAATTTATTAATAATATTGAATTTACAAAACCGCTTTTTACGCTGTTTTCCTCCTGCTCTGTAACTCATTAAGTTAGGCCTGAATAAATCCCACAGTGACCCTCTTTCTCCA
>CAZMEG010000460.1:0-3444 GCA_964565205.1 uncultured Cytophagia bacterium | reverse complement strand
CAACCCTCAGAACCGGTTGAACAGGGGGAGATGACAGAAAAGAAACCTTAATGAGATAATAATTTTTATTTTAATAAAATAAAATACACTTTAAAATGACCGAGCAAGGTAAACCCGTTTCAGCTTCTAAAGTGGAAATGACGGAAATTGTGTTGCCCAATGATGCCAACACACTTGGCAATGTTCTGGGCGGCAAGGTGATGCACATGATCGATATCGCCTGTGCCATTGCCGCCAGCCGCCACTGCCGTCGACCGGTGGTAACCGCCTCCATGGATCATCTCGATTTTTTGCATCCCATCAAAGTGGGCGAACTCATCATCATTAAAGCCTCGGTGAATCGCGTATTCCGCACCTCCATGGAGGTGGGTGCCAAGGTCTGGTCAGAGAATCTGCTCACGGGTGAGGTTAGACATACCAGCTCGGCCTATTTAACTTTCGTGGCATTGGATGAAAATAATTGTCCCGTGGAAGTGCCCCAGGTGATCCCTGAAACAGAAGAGGAAAAACGCCGCTGGGAAGAAGCAGCCATCCGACGGGAAAATCGACTCAAAGAACGCAGACAACTTCAGGAAAGGCAATCCCAATGAATGTAAACAATCTGGAAGTTATTCAGCAAAGCATCGATGAAATTACTTCTCTGGCGCGAGGTTTTATGCCGGCGCAAATTTTACTTACCGCTAATCGCCTGGATCTGTTCAACTTACTTTCTGAAAAAAAATTAACCGCCCGCGACCTTGCCAACAAAATGGGAACCAATGCACGCGCCACAGAGCTTCTCTGTAATGCTCTGGTAAGCCTGGGATTTTTAGAAAAAAAAGATGGAAAATTTTATAACTCTGAAAAATCAGAACAATTTTTGGTGCGCGGAAAGCCCTATTTTGTGGGAGACAATTTACGTCATCAATCCTACCTCATGGAACGCTGGCTCCATCTCGAGGAAGTCATTAAAACCGGGCAGCCTTTACCACGACCACAGGCAGATGACCAGAAAAATAAGCAACAAATCCGCGATTTTATTCTGGCTATGGCCAATATTGGTCAACTTACCGCCAGGCAGGTGGTGGAAGGACTGGATCTGCGCGGCGTTCAGCGGATTATTGATATCGGTGGTGGACCAGCCACTTATGCCATCGAGTTTGTTAAAAAGAATCCAGATATCCAGGCCGTGGTTTTTGATCTGCCCGAAGTGGTACCCATTGCTGAAGAACGGATTCGTGCTTTAAACCTGCAGAATAATATCAGTACAAAAGTTGGTAATTTTCACCAGGATGATCTGGGGGTTGGATATGATCTGGCTTTTCTTTCAAATATTATTCACATGCTGGGCTTTGAGGAAATGATTAAACTGTTCAAAAAGATTCATAAAGCCCTGAATCAGAATGGTAAGCTCGTTGTAAAAGATTTCTTTGTGAACGAAGCCGGTACGGCTCCCTCTTTTGCCGCGCAATTCGCCATCAATATGCTCATCAATACAGAACATGGGAAATCTTACTCATTTACCGAGATGCATCAGGCCTTTGATCAATCAGATTTTTCCTGGATCTATTCTTTCAGTGTGGGACACCATTCTACCGTGATCGTTGCTGAAAGGGGTTAACCTTGATCCCCGTTCAAAGAATCCCAACCAATTAAGATTCCTGAGCGCCCTTAATTTTAATTTTTTAAAAAATTACTCTTCCTTCCCACAGGGCTTGAAGAAAATTTTTCCATGGAATAATACGAATGTTTCCATGTTGTCTTTCAGCTCTCTCGTTGCACACCACATAGGCTTGGCGCGGTTTGTATTCCTCAATGAAAACCTTAAGGGCTCGCAACTCCACAGCATCCACACGACTTGTACCCTTAACTTCGATGGCAACTTCCCCACCACCGAGAACGAAATCAACCTCCAGTCCTGACTTAGTACGCCAGTAGTTGATTTCATAGTCAAGTTCTGTTAGCGAACTGTGAGCAACCAGCTCCATCAGAATAAAATGCTCCAGGGCCTTTCCAAATTCCACACCCTTTTCTTCGGTCAAATGCCGTTTCTGGAGTGCGCCGGCCACTCCCACATCGAATAGGTAAAATTTCGGAGCTTTGGAAATTACTGCTCGGCTTTGCCTTTTTTTAAATGGGAGAATCATTCTTCCCAGTAATGTATCTACCAGAATTTGATAATACTCTCTGACGGTTTTAGCATCAACACCACATTCCCGTGCAATGTAAGAATAATTCGTTAACTCTCCGTGTGAAAAAGCCATGGCCTCAAAAAACCGAGAAAAAGCCGGAATATTTCTTGTCAATCCTTCGCTAAAAACTTCTTCTTTCAAATAATCCTGTACATAACCTCGCAATGCTCGACGGTAGTTTTCTTGTAGATAATGCGAGGGAATCATGCCATGATTCAGAGCTCGAAGCAACTTGACCTCACCCAGCTCAGCAGAAACCAGTGGAAACATCTCATAGCGCCAGGCACGTCCGCCGAGCAGGTTCACCTTCCCGCGCTTAAGCTTGCGGGCGCTCGAGGCACACAGGATGAAACTGAGTCCCATGTTTTCTATCAGCCAGTGCACTTCATCCAGAATGGCCGGTACTTTTTGCACTTCATCTAAAATTATAGGATGTTGCAACTCGCTTGGATCTTTGGCCAGCAATTGTTCTCTTAGAAGAGAAGGATTGCGCGAGAAATCAAAGAATAGATCTGTTTTAAGAAAATCGAAAACCAGACTTTTGGGAAATCGGTGCTTTAAGTAGGTGGACTTTCCCGTTTTGCGGGGTCCCCAGAGAAAGGCAGATTGCCCTCTGGGAAGATCGATCACCAGCTTTCTTTCAATATAAACCATTATGGAATAAATTCCTAAATAGTTCAACTATTTTGGAATATAATTCCAAAATGGTTAAATGTCAAGAAGTTGATAATAAAAATTCTACCAAATACTGGTAATTTTATTGATTTTTTATTATTTTTATAATTGAATCCTTTGATACCGAGGATTTATCTGGAAAAATCATAAATCATTAACCGCAGATTTACGCAAATTGAGGCTAATTAGATTAATACATCTCGCAAAGGCGCCACGCCCGCCACGTATTGATTTTAATTCTTTGTTTCTTAGCGACGTGGCGGCGTTGCGTGAGAATTTTAAAATTTGCGTAATAAGCCATATCTGCGACCAATTAAAAGATGTCTGCTCAAAAGCTTAATTATTTCTTAGCAATACTTCTTTCTGCACTATGGTGTGGCCTTGGGAATGTGTATGCCGGGCAATTCTGGACAGGATTGCTGCTGGCGTTTGCTTATGGCGCCTCACTTCTGGGTACAGTACTATTTTATGGATTTGTCACTACGCCCATCCTCTGGCTATGTGGGTTGTTTCTGGCCTGGTATGGTGTACGTCGTGCCAGGTTGAAGCCTAAGCCTGTAAAATTTTGGCTCTTAGCCGGACCTTTCAGGCGTCTTAT
>CAZMEG010000459.1:1529-3453 GCA_964565205.1 uncultured Cytophagia bacterium | reverse complement strand
GAGTCATCTAATTTGAAGGAGAGAACATGTCTAAAGGTGGGATCATCATTCGTTTAATCGATGTGGCTATGATCATACTCTTTGGTTTCATTGCCATTAGTGACATAAAAGTCCGGGCGCAGATTAAATTGCCGACCCAGGAACAGGAAACCATACAGGAAAATGAACCTGAATTGTATTTTGTGAAAATCAGTCCTAACGGACTGTTTACGGTGGAACACCAGGAAAAAGTTCTGGGAGAATTCCGGCAGATTAAGGGACTGGAAAATTTTTTGCTTACACTTTTTGAGAAGACGAATGATCCACAAACTGAACGTGTGGTCATTGTGGCTCCTCATCCTGACTCCATGATTCAGTGGACGGTGGATGTTCTGGATATCTGTGAACGGCATGGCCTGGCGAAAAGCATTGCTTACTGAGAGAGGAATACTATGTACTTAATTGCCAAAAGACAATCACAACAGGATAAATTCATTGCTGGGCTGGTGACCGCCTGCCTGCTTCTGGGGTTTTATCTCATCCTGCAACGTCTGGCGGTTCCGAAAATGAAGCAACCTACGGAAGTTTATGAGGAGATTAACTGGAAGAAATTCAATCCCAGGCCTAAAAAGATTACACCACCGCCAGAACCGGTGCCTTTAAAAAAGCCAGAGACGATTACCCGGCCTGAAACTCCACCCAATACGGTGGAAAAGATCGATCTGAGTCATCTGGAGTCGCTGGCATTGCCCACTCTCAATAAACCGGCGGTGGATTTGAAAAATAAGACGCCGCAACCGGCAAACAAGTCACCACAGCAAAAAATAGAAGTTGGGAGTTCCAACCTTCTTGCTGGATTCGATCAACTTCTGGGTACCGGTAAGCACACGTTAAACTTGCCAGCCCCGGGAAAACCCGGGAAAGAAAAAAACGCCCCCGGTTTAAAAATTCGCGCTGGTAACAAGGTGGAAATAAGCGAAGCGAACTATGGCACAGGGAATTTTTCTCTTGGCATCCCTGAAAGTAAGGAAGTCTCCGGTGGTAAGGTTAAAATCGATCTGGTGGATATGACTCATATAGGGGGCAATTATGAAGATTTGTCGCCCATTTACCGGGCCCTGGTTGAGTGGATGAAACGGCACCCGGCCCGGTTTCCCGAGGTGGTGAACCGGTTCATGGAAAAGGGAGCCGGCGACCTCACCTCTCTGGTCAATTTTCAAATTGGAGGGCGAACCTTTAAAATGTTTTTGCTGTGTAAAGAAAGCATCTATGAGGTGCGCATCTGTCTGGTGGAAGGTAGCCAATTAACCTATCTCATTGATCGCGGATTCAAAGAACACAGCAACTATTTACGTGTGGGTAAGGTACATCGAACTCCTGCCGGCAAAATACTCTCGTTCGGCACACGAAGGGAAGCAGCCTCAGATCAGCGCACAAGAGATTTTTATCAGATTTTTTTGTCGTGGTGGGAAAGTGTTAAATCGGAAGTAGAGCAGTTTTTATGAAAAATACGAAATCCGAATTTCGAAATACTAAACAAATACAAATATCAAATAACCAAAAATTTAAAACAATATATCATTTTAAAATGAAAATAGTAAATCAATTTATTGCCTGTTCTGCAATTTTAATTTTATTCATTATAACTGGCTGTGCTGGCAATTTACATCTTTTTTCAAAAAAGCCGTCGAAAAAGAAAACCATTTTCGTTCCGGCTGGTGTGGACAGTTCGGTGGCTACAGAAGCCGATTCCCTGGCCGATCAACTGTTTGTCTCCTGGAAACGCGAAAATAAGGCCAATAAATTTAAAGAGCATGCCCAGAAGCAGACCGTGGCCAGCGACACCCTGTGGAAATATCTCACCCGTTCGCTGGGTGATTCCTTTTCGGTATCCCGTCAGGATTCCCTGCAGGCCATCGAAGCTTTCAATGCCGGAGCCCGGGAC
>CAZMEG010000459.1:0-1519 GCA_964565205.1 uncultured Cytophagia bacterium | reverse complement strand
ACCATCGCCCAACTGGAAAAAAAATCGAAAAAAGAATTAACCTCGCAGGAGCAACTTCAGCTAAAAATTTTACAACTCCTGGAAGCGGCCCGTAAAAATTTTGAAAAGGCGGTGATTCTCAATCCATTTGACCTGGAAACCCGGAGCTGGCTGGCAAGGGTCTACCAGGCCCTGGCAGTGCGTTTCCTTGATGAGGAAAATCATCTGAAAGCCGCCAAAGTCCTGGAAAATCTCGTCCGCCTGGAAAAGGGAGAACATAGCCTGTATGCACGGCTGGCGGAGAGTTACTATGCTTTGGAAAACTGGTCGGCGGCCCATGATAATTTTGCCCTGGCCGAAAAAGTCTACTTTGAAACCCTGGGGCTGGACTTCACCCATCCCGATACTACACGGTGGGCTCAACTGGACTCAGCCACCGTCTTTTATTACACCTACTACCAGGCGGACACCGAAGTGAAGATGCACCTGGCCGAGAAGGCACTGGCAACTTTTGAAAGAGCCAGACAATGGGCGCGCACCGATCAGGAACGGGAAGATATCCAGAGCTATATCGACTGGATTAACTGGGACGATGGCAACATTGAAGCCGTGGAACTGCGTGATAAATTTATTGCTTTGCAGGAAGAACAGCGCTACAAAGAAGCCGCCCGGGGTTTTGAGAAACTCCTTGACAAATTGCGCACAGGTCGGGCCCGGGATGAAATCGCCTGGCGACTTGCCCTGCTGGAGTTCCAATTTCTCAATGCCAAAAATCGAGGCATTGATCGGCTCAAAGAGGTGGTGCTTGCGGCTCCCCGTGATGAAAATGGCGCCCCCCTCGATTCCACCTATCAGCGCTATTTTGACAGCTACGGCGCCATGTGTCATAATCTGGGGTTGGAATATTTTCGCAAAAATCGCAAGGTGGCTTTTACCTATCTCAAACAGGCCGTAGCCATTGCCTGGGAGAATCGCGCCAAAAGCTACCTGGAGCTGGCAAAATTGAGCCGGAACAATCCCAAAATGGTGATTGAAAATTGTGAATTAGCCCTGCAGACCCCGGAACAACTGGAGCAGGTCGAACAAATGCAGGCCTATCAATTGCTGGTGGAAGCTTACAAACGATTGGGAAAATTTAACCAGGCCCGGGCCTACTTCGCCCGCTGGGTGACATTACGTAAAAATGCAACCAGGAGCGCACGCCGATGAATCGCAATCAAATAATTTCTATTTTTCCTGTGATTTTATGGATGGGTCTTGTGGTAGCCAATCTTTTTCCTCAGGAAGGTAAAAAGATTACCGTGGATCAAATATCGGTGCCGGTGGTTTCCATCAGCGATAAAGCACTGATCGATTTTTTCATCAACGAGTTTTTCATCCCTGAAACTCTGGTGACCCGGATGGAGATCATCGATGCCACCAAAAATGGATTTGGCGAGGACGATCTGGTGAAAACCTATCCCTCCGAAGCCATTTATTTCCCGGTGCCTTCCGATACCGCTCAGAAGATCATGAACAACTGGAAATTCAAAGCCAATTA
>CAZMEG010000458.1:0-3469 GCA_964565205.1 uncultured Cytophagia bacterium | reverse complement strand
CCCCTATTCATTTAAATTTTTAATATTCTATGAAAGTAATTATTAAAAATTTTATGAATTACTCAAGTACAATTTTGATTTCCAGTCCGAAGGAATCATGGACCTGAAGTCTGACCTTACTTGATTTTGACCAATTTAATGGATTGAGAAAAATTTCCGGCTCTTAAACGAACAATAAAAATCCCGGAAGACAATTCATGACCACGATCATCTTTACCATTCCAGATAACGGTGTGCCTGCCAGCCGGATAAAAATCATCCACCAGCAACCGAACTCTGCGCCCAAGAATGTCATAAATCATTAACAGAACCGAACTCGCTACCGGCAAATTAAATTCAATGGTAGTAGCAGGATTGAATGGGTTGGGATAGTTTTGCAGCAAAGCAAAATCTGCTGGTATTTTCGTATCAGAAGAAACCGAGGTTGTAATATCCGGCAGAGCGGGCAACTCCACATGTTTTTTCTCTTTTGCTATTATATAAATTGCGGAACCATAAGGAGGTAAAGTCACCTGATAGCCTGACAGTTCCCTCCCTGCAACCTGCGCCGAGGTATCAGCATAAAGGTCATTCACATAATACATTGTATCGGGATCAAATCCATTTGAAAATTTCAAAACCGATTCAGTAATTTGCAAGGAAGCTGTCTGCTGGCTACTACTGAAGTTTACTACCGTAAGCCCATTTTCATCTAAATAAGGACGGGCAAAGGCATACACCAGCCCATTTCCTGTGGTTATACGGATAAAATCGGATTCATCCAAATTATTAATCTGCCCATCTCCATTAGTGTCTTTTTTATGTTGAGTGAAGGCCGGGAATTGACCTCGTATGTTGGCTAACCGATGATAGTGAGGTAACAGAATTTCTTTACCAGAAAAATTCCAATCAATAATCGAACGACTTCGAGTTATTTTGCTTCCCGGGATTCCTTTACCATAGCCCACCTCCTGGCCATTATAGAGCAACGGAATGCCTGGAGCCGTAAAAAGAACCGTGGCCATCGGCATGGTTTTTTCAAATGAATTATATTCATAAGAGATACGATCTTCATCCTGGGTTTCCATGAATCGCATAAAATATGAATTCTCACCCGGATAAAATCCACCATTATTCAACTCGCTGTGCAACTGACTGATAGCAAAAGGGGTGAAAGAAAAATCACGGATCACTTTGAAAAATAATTTAAAATCATAGGCCACATCCACCCCACCGCCGAAGTCTGCATAAATGGCTTCGGTTCCAAATCCAGTGCCATCGTCTTCACCCAGAAGAAGAATGTCGGGCTTGATATGTTTGAGAGCCTGACGCACGGGTTGACCCATTTTAGCCTCCCCATAACGGCGGTGAGGTCCCCAGTACACGTCAAAACGAAAGCCATCCAGGTTAAAATCACGTATCCAGTGTTTATATACATCAATCATATACAATCGCGCATCCAGGTCTGACCAGTTGTAATTTAACAGGGCATCACTGAAACCACAATAATAAACCAGACCCTCCGGAGTTTGGCATTGCCCCAGTCCGTTGGTATTATGTGAAATAAACTGTGTCTGATAATAATTCCAGAAAGGTGAAAATTTTCCATGTTTTTTTGCTTTCATGGCAAACGGATGACTCCGACTGGTGTGATTGGGTGTAATATCGAGGATTACCTTTAAACCGAGTCGGTGGGCTTCTTGAATAAAATCTTTAAAATCCTGGTTTGTGCCATAGACAGGATCCACATTAAAAAAATCGATGATATTATAGCCAATATTCAGGCCATTATCGATGTCTCCTTCCACATCCATAACCGGCATCACCCAGATAATATTAAATCCCAGCGCTTTAATAAACTTTAAACGAGAAATGGCCGAACGAATGGTGCCTTCCTCTGTAAACGCTTTGAAAAATAACAGGTAAATTCGACCATTTTTAACCCAGGAAGGGTTATCTTTGTACCTGGCCACTTGAACGGTATCCTGCCCTTTGGCTACCACAAAAAAAGTTCGAGTAGAATCTATTAAACCATCGGGATCCCGAACGCTTAAAGATAGAAAGTACTCGCCCGGCACGGTTGGTTTATTTACAGAAATCAGTGTGGTCGTTGCGCCGGTAATGCCTCCAATTGGCTGAGGATTGTCGGTAGCTTCTCGCCAGAAAAAAGAAAGCGTCTGCCCGTCCGGATCAAAACTCTCACTTCCATCCAGTTCCAGCATTCCATTATTCTGCCGAATTTTAATGACTGCAGTGGGGTAATGGTTGACCTTGCGAACAATCGTTAGTGGACCGGAAGTTCTGTTCGTGCCTTCTGCCAGGGCTGAAACTTTAAATGTGTTTTCACCCTCCAGAAGGGAAAACACGGTATCTACCTGGCCATTCGAAACGGTAACCGTCCAGGAAGAATCATTCCGAAAGATGGTAGCCCTGGTGACGGAACTATCGATTTCTCCATTTGTTTTGAAGATGGTGGCATAAATTGGCCAGGTATTTTTCCAGGTCTCGGCCGGGCGGTTCAATATTTGAATGAGATCCCCCTGTACCGAGAAATTAGTAGTGTCAGAACTAATGGTTCCTTTGGAGCTTTTAACCGAGAGAATTAGTTGATGCTGCCCGTTTTCCAGAGGCTGCGAAGGAACAAACGAAAACTTTTTGCTTACGGCATCATAATGACTGCCCAGGTGTGTGAATTCCACTGCGTCAATTTTTACTTTAATGGACGAAGTATCCACCGTACTGGATAGGGCGGGGAAAATATAAGCGGTAATTTCGGGAAAGCGTGTTTTAACCACCCCAATCGTGGAATTGGGCAAAAGATAGTGAATGGTAGGATCTCTTATGAACAAATAGGAATTATTATGATCTTTTGGATTCTGTCGTGGATTTAACGGATCGGAAAGCCAGCCATCCGGGGAACCATTTTCATTAAATTTATATTGATAAGCCCCAGGAATGCTTTTACCTGGAACCGGTAAAGGTACAGGCCCTCCAACCCGTAGTCGGACTGTCTTCGACCAGATGCCGGTCTGAGGATCTTTGTGCATGGCAAACCGCGCATCGGTAATTCGACCATTTACATTATTCCCCCAGTTATTAAATTCTCCGGGTAAGTACACGATGGCGGGATTTCCCGGTGGATCATAAAAAAAGGTTACATCCACACTATCGGGTTGCCCCCACAGATTGGTAACTAAAAGAATCAGGGTACTCATTAAAAGCATTAATCTTAAAGTCATCGAATACTCCTTTAATGTAGCAATAGAAAGATAAAAATTTCGGAATCAGGATAAATGCTAATTTTTAGTAATATCTCAGCCTCCATAGGGAAAATCTCGCTCCCAAGTGGAAACTTGGGAGCGAGGATTGTTGCTAAGGTCATCGAATACTCCTTTAATGTCGTAATAGAAAGTTGAAAATTTCCGAACCAGGATCAATGCTAATTTTTAGTAATACCTCAGTCTCCATAAGGAAAATCTCGCCGTTGTTG
>CAZMEG010000457.1:0-3477 GCA_964565205.1 uncultured Cytophagia bacterium | reverse complement strand
ATTTATAAGTATCCCTTAAGAACGACCCTTTAGAAGAGAAACATGGTGGATGAAAATCGATCTTAAGCTATTCAATAATAATTAAAATCCGATGAATTGTCAATAAAAAGTTTTGTGAATATTGTTTCAGTGGTCATTTGGATTTTATTTGGCATTTGAGTTATCAACCTTGACAAAAACAAAAATTATCCTAAATTTGAAAACATGAAAAAGGTCAGCAAATACAAACTTGCTGCCATCCAGATGAATTCAGGGGAAGATGTGCAAGCAAATTTACAGGCGGCTCTCCAATTAATCGAGGAAGCTGCCCGGGAGGGAGCTAAAATAGTTTCCTTACCAGAAAATTTTCTCTATATCGGGCCTGATAAAAATCGATGTTTTAATAAAAAGGGCCCCGAAATGACCGAGCTTCGTCGACTTGCCAGGCAGTTAGAAATTTTTCTGGTAGCGGGCTCTATTAGAGAGAAATCAGAAAAAAGTCAGGAAGCTTTGCCCCAGAATATTTGTTATGTGATCGATGAAAACGGTAACTTTTTAGATAGTTATGCAAAAATTCATCTGTTTGACGTGGATTTACCCACGGGTGAGAAATATCGGGAATCAGAAGAAGTGGCTGCGGGGGATGAAATAAAAGTCGTGCAGACCCCTTATGGCAAATTGGGTTTAAGCATCTGTTATGATCTGCGTTTTCCCGAATTGTACCGCAGGCTGGCTCTCCAAGGCGCTGAAATTATATTTGTGCCTTCAAATTTCACTTTACATACCGGAAAAGATCACTGGCATGCTCTGGTACGGGCTCGTGCTATTGAAAATACCTGCTATGTAGTGGCTCCGGCACAAATTGGCCGCAAGTTTGGTAACCGGAGTAGTTTTGGTAAAACGATCATTGTAGATCCATGGGGCACTATTTTAGCTCAGGCACCGGATGAAGATGAATCGGTGGTTGTGGCAGAAATAGATTTTAATTATTTGAAAAAGGTCCGTCAGGCTCTGCCCACGCTCAAACATGTAAAATTAGTATAAAGTATGCCACCGGTTTTGTCCATTATTGTTCCTGTTTTAAATGAAGAATGTACTTTACCCGCTTTACTGAAAGATATTCGCCTATGTCAGCAAAAGATTCCGTTTGAAATGGAGTGTTTGGTTGTGGATGGTGGTTCTACCGATCGCACGGTTAAAATTTGCCAGGAAAATGATTTTCCGGTGCTGATCTCTCCCCGTGGTCGAGGTCAGCAGATGCGGTTCGGAGCGAAACATGCCAGGGGCGAATTTCTTTTGTTTCTTCACGCCGATAGCCATTTGACCCCGCAACACTGTCTGGTGGCTGTGCAAACCATGCAGGCCAATGGAGTCGTCGGTGGTGGATTTCAACTCAAATTCGATGACCGACATTTTATTTTGAAATTTGCTGAACGGGTGAATCGTTTTCGCTTTGGCTGTACCAAAATTCTTTACGGTGATCACGGAATTTTTACCAAAAAAGAAATCTACGAAAAAGTCGGTGGGATTTCTTCGCAGGCCTTGTTTGAAGATATTGACTTTTCTAAAAGGTTGAAAAAACAGGGCCGCATTGTCATGGTGCCTCCGCCACTCGTAACTTCTGCACGAAGATTCAAGTACGGAGGCATCGTTAAAACTTATTTAAGAATGGCTGCTTTACATGTTTTATACTGGTTGAAAGTTTCTCCAGAAATTCTGGCAAAAATCTATGAAAGGCCCTGGAGTCATCATGCAAAAAGCTGATTACAGTCGTGCTACACCTGAAGAACGGGAAAATGTTATTAAAATCCTGCAACGTAATTTAAATCTTTTGATTGAGCAGAGACGGGTTAAAGACCCGGAACGTCAACGCCAGATGGTCTCCCGGTTGTGTGATCGAATCCGTAATGGTGAGGTCATCACCGGCAGTGATTACAAGAAACTTATTCGACTTTTCCAGAAAAAGTCCATCGGGGAATGACGGTGAATGAAAAAGCCTTACAGCAACTTAACCAGGAAATTATCAAGTGTAAGAAATGTCCCCGATTGGTAGCCTGGCGTGAAAAAATAGCCAAGGAAAAGGTACGAAGATTTGCCCATGAAACCTACTGGGGGAAACCTATTCCCGGATTTGGCGATGTGGAGGCACGGTTGTTATTAGTTGGTCTGGCACCGGCAGCCCATGGAGGGAATCGTACCGGGCGCATGTTTACCGGGGATCGTAGTGGAGACTGGTTGTACAGCACTCTTTACCGTTTCGGTTTTGCCAATCAACCAGAATCTTTGCACAAAGACGATGGATTGAAGTTAAAAAATTGTTATATTACAGCCTCAATGAGATGTGCGCCTCCTAAAAACAAACCCACATCAGAAGAGTTAAAAAATTGTTTCCCTTATCTGGTTCGCGAAATGGAATTATTACCAAATGTGAGGGTAATTGTTCCTCTGGGAAAAATTGCTTTTGATGCTGTTACAAAAGCTTTAAAAGAGCGGAACATATTGAGTAATCCACTTAAAGCTAAATTTGGCCATGGTGTAGAAATTCAAGTTTTAGCAAATTTATGGATTCTGTGCTCGTACCATCCCAGTCAGCAGAACACCTTTACCGGTAGATTAACTCAGGAAATGTTTGACGCTGTTTTTCAACGAGCAAAGGAGTTAATTGGAAGATGAACAAGTCCCAGATTAAATCCGTTACTGTTTATTGTTCCTCCAGTAATCATGTGGAAGATATTTATTTAGAGGCGGCAAAAAGATTAGGCCAGTTAATTGCTGAACACGGATTAACGCTGGTTTATGGAGGAGGCAACATAGGTTTGATGGCGGCCGTAGGTACGGGGGCTCGGGAGAAAGGCGGGAAAATCATAAGTGTTATTTTAAAGAAATTTGTAGAAATGGGTGTGGCCGATACTCTCGTAAATGAACTTCATATTGTAGAAGATATGCGATCCCGTAAACAGGGTCTCGATGAGCGTGGTGATGCTTATATTGCTTTACCCGGGGGTTTTGGCACTTTTGAGGAAGTTCTCGAGGTCATATCATTTAAACAGCTTGGTTTCCACAACAAACCCATTGTCAAAAGGTTATTTTGAGGGCATGTTAAAGCAATTTGAAAAGGCTTTCCAGGAAAAATTTATTCATCCAAAATTTCGAGAATGTTATCGAGTCGTTGAAACCCCTGAGCAGGCCATCCGGGTAATAAAAAACTATGAGCCAGTCGTGGTGGGACAAAAGTTTACTCCATCATCTAAAAAGTAAATCTCCACTAATTCAACAAATCTATTGATCAACCAATAAAAATTACCAAAAAAGGCTGTCCTGAATGGACAGCCTTAATCAATAAAAAGCTTTTATGCTACAAAATTATGGATTAGGCCAGCTACCCCAGACAGCCGCCATCCCTGCTAAGTCAGGAGGTAAGGGTGTAGTTCTGGGACCAGCATAAACTGGATTCATAACTGCGGTTGGAGGGGGCCCAAAATGACCAATTCCGAGTGA
>CAZMEG010000456.1:0-3492 GCA_964565205.1 uncultured Cytophagia bacterium | reverse complement strand
GATTTTTTGAATTTTCGACAGTCTCTGAGGGTTTTCTTAAAATGCACAAACGAAGTAAAAAATTTCTTGACATTGCAAAAACTTTTTTTTATTTTTGCCTCAATTTAATTGAGGAACTTAAATGCAAGGTAATCACCTTTACAGGAGTCTAAAAAAATCAAGGCGCTTGAAGTGCAGGTCTACCCTTCACTTCAAGCGTAGCCCCAGATTTCTGTGCTCCTGGGAAGGTGGTTGGAATAGTTCTTAGTCTTCCGTAAAATCGATTTTAATTCATAAAAGGCCTTTCCAGAGCACAAATTCTGGAAAGGCCTTTTTTATTTTAACTCAAACAAAATTTGAAAGGAGGATCTAAAATGAATCATACCGTCAACTGTCCTATCTGTGATGGCGAGGTAGCTTTGCCGGCTGACACCATTCAAGGTGAAATTATTGATTGTCCGGAATGTGGTTCGGAATTAGAAGTGACTTCAACCGAACCTTATGAAGTACAGGAGGCCCCACAGGAAGAAGAGGACTGGGGAGAATAAAAAAATGAAAATCGGGTTACTCCACTCATTGATTCGAAAAGAGGAAAAATATCTAATCGAAGAAATTAATTCACGAAGAGGAATTGAGCTGGTTTTGATCGACGATCGTAAATTGATCTTCTCACTGGGAAACGATGTCTTTGATCTGGATGTGGTTCTGGAGCGCTGTATCAATCATTCCCGCGCTTTACATGCCATCAAATTATTTGAAAGTGCCGGGGTTCGCTGTGTCAATCGATCGCAGGTTGCTCTGATTTGTGGCGATAAACTTCTCACCTCCGATGCTCTGGCAAACCACAACGTGCCCCAGCCCAGGGTAAAAATTGCTTTTACCGAAGATTCCGCCCTGGAAGCCATCGAGGAACTGGGCTATCCCGTGGTGCTAAAACCTGCGGTGGGTTCCTGGGGGCGTTTGCTTGCAAAGGTCAACGATCGTGATGCAGCTGAGGCTATTCTGGAACACAAGACCATCCTGGGTTCCTACCATCATTCGATCTTTTATATTCAGGAATACATTGAAAAAAAGGGACGCGATATTCGAAGTTTTGTCATTGGGAACGAATGTATTGCCGCTATTTACAGAACTTCTGACCACTGGATAACCAATACCGCCAGGGGCGGTGTGGCGGAGAACTGTATGGTGACCGATGAGTTGCGTCATATTTCTTTGCAAGCCGCCAGAGCCGTGGGTGGAGGCATCGTTGCCATCGACCTGTTTGAGACCGAAAACGGACTGATGGTCAACGAGGTCAATTACACCATGGAATTCAAAAACAGCATTCATACCACCGGTGTGAATATTCCAAAATTAATCATCGATTATGTCATCAAAGTAGCCGGAGGAGAAACAGGTGAATAAGGTGCAGGTTTCCATCGTGGGTGGATCGGGATATACGGGCGGCGAATTAACTCGCCTGCTTTTGTTCCATCCGCATGTGGAGTTAAAGCAGATCACCTCGGAAAGATTTTCGGGGAAATATGTTTTTAAAGTGCATCCCAATTTAAGAAAGATTACCAATCTGAAATTTTCGTCCATATCGCAACTGGAAAAATGTGAGGTTTTGTTCCTGTGCTTACCCCACGGGCGTTCCATGGAATTTATGACAGAATTTAAGTCCAGAGCCGAAAAGATCATCGATCTGAGTGGTGATTTCCGATTAAATGACCCAGATGTCTATGAAACCTGGTACAATCGCAAGCACCTGTGTCCCGAACTTTTAGGCGAGTTTGTTTATGGCATTCCAGAATTGCATCGGGAAAAGATGCGGAGTGCCCGCTTTGTTTCCAGTGCAGGGTGCAATGCCACCGCCACCATTCTGGCACTGTACCCGCTTTTTAAAAATCGCCTGGCTGAATCAGATAAAACCGTGGTGGAAGTGAAAGGTGGTTCCAGCGAAGGAGGCAATAAGCCCTCGGAAGCCTCCCATCACCCCGAAAGAAATGATGTGATCAGATCCTACAAACCCACGCAACATCGACATATTGCCGAAGTGGAGCAAGAGCTCAGTTTTTATGAAAAGATTCAGGTGCACTTTTCCGCCACGGCTCTGGGGATTGTTCGCGGTGTGCTGGCCACCTGTCATGTATTTTTGAATCAGGATTTAGACGAAAAAGCCATCTGGAAAATTTATCGCAGGGAATACGGCAACGAGCCCTTTATTAGACTTGTTAAAGAAACCAGCGGCATCTACCGTTATCCAGAACCCAAACTGCTAATTGGTTCCAATTATTGTGATATTGGCTTTGAAAAAGATCAAAAATCGAATCGTCTGGTGGTGATGAGTGCCATTGATAATCTGATGAAAGGCGCCGCCGGTCAAGCGGTGCAGGCATTTAATATCATGCATGATTTTGAAGAATCCACAGGCCTGGAATTTCCGGGTTTGCACCCGATTTAATTACCAATCAGGAGAACCCTGAGAGGGTTAAACAATATTTTATTCGTGTATAATGAAAATCGGTCTGTTACACTCCATCATTCGACCAGAGGAAAAGTACCTGATTCAGGAATTCAGCTCGCGACCTGACATAGAACTGGTCTTGATTGATGATCGCAAACTTGCATTTAATTTAAATGAGATGACCCTTGATCTAGATGTAGTTTTAAACCGTAGCATCAATCATTTAAAGTCATTAAACGCCATGAGAGCTTTTGAAAGCTTTGGCATCAAGTGCATCAATTCTGCCCTTACTTCCAGCATTTGCGGAGACAAATTATTCACTTCCCTGAAATTACGAGAACACGGGATTCCCCAGCCTGAAGTTAGTGTAGCCTTCTCTGAAAATGCTGCGTTGCACGCCATGGAAAAGCTTGGTTTTCCGGTTGTACTTAAACCGACCGTGGGGTCCTGGGGAAGACTTTTATCAAAGATTAACGACCTTGAAGCAGCACAGGCAATATTAGAACACAGAAAAACTCTGGGGAACTATCAGCATGGCATTTACTACATTCAAAAATATGTGCAAAAAAGAGGCCGTGATATTCGCAGTATTGTAATCGGTAATCAGTGTGTGGCGGCAACCTATCGATATTCGGAACACTGGATAACCAACGCCGCCCGCGGAGCCAAGTCCCTGCCCTGTCCAATAACCGATGAAATAGAAAAAATCTCCTTAGCAGCCGCCCGCGCAGTCAATGGTGAAATTCTCGGCATTGATCTTTTTGAAACCGACGATGGCTTGCTGGTCAATGAAGTGAATCATACCATGGAATTCAAAAATGGTTTGCAGGTGACCGGCGTAAACATTCCCGGATTGATTGTAGACTATGTGATAAGCCAATGTGTCGTTTACTCTTAGTAAAATCAAAAGAAGAATTTGAAATCGCCTCACACCTAACAGCATTTGCTGAAATTGCCAAAAACAGCAAAGAATATCAGGGACATGGCTGGGGCTGTGGATTTTTAAGAAATGAGAAATGGTATCTTTATAAAAACCTCACACCCATCTGGGAAGACAACCTGAT
>CAZMEG010000455.1:0-3495 GCA_964565205.1 uncultured Cytophagia bacterium | reverse complement strand
TATGATTATGTATTTCCTCCCGCCATTAAAATTCAAACCATCCCGGCTGGTGCACAGGTATATCTCAATGACAAACTCTATCCCGGTACTACGCCCGTTTCCATAGGTAAAATTAAACCCGGGGTCTATGAACTTAAATTGGTCTTAGATGGATATGCTCCCATTAAAAAATCTATTCATGTATTAAGAAAAGGCGAGGTACGAATAAAGGGACTGGAAAACCGCCCCGGTTACCGTCCTTATGTTTTCCATTTTCGCACCACTGTATTTTTAAATTCCAACCTGCCCGGTGCTGAGGTATATATAAATGGTTTAAAATATGGCAAACTTACCCCGTGTTTCCTGACCTGGGAAGTAGGGGAGAAGTGTCAGATTGAAATGCACAAGGCCGGATATGAGGCACTTGACCAATTTGTTCTGGATACGGAGCGAAAAGAATGGCGAATGCGCGATAAGCGGATGTGGTCAGTAAACATGATTGAACAACCTGCTATAAAATATCAAATTACCGGTCTGTTCGGTAAGTATATCACCATTAAATCCAATCCATCGCTGGCACAAATTTACCTCGATGAAAACCCCGATCCCGTGGGAGTGACAGGAGATATCGATCGATTTTATTTAACGGCGGGAGTGCATAAAATCAGGCTGGTTAGAAAAGGTTACAATACCCGCACATTTGAGCTCACCATAGATGAAAAAACCCCGGCCTCTATGATGAAGAATTTGTCAAGGCCTGTAAAGTTTACGGTTTTCGAGGCCAACAATCCACACCAACAATTAAAAGCACGTATAACCAAATTAATCATAAATGGCAGAACTTTATCCAGACAGTATATCACCCCCTGTACAATTAATTTGTTTCCTTTTACCTATTACGCCATTATTTCAAAAGAAGGCTATCAGGATACCAGAGTGAAAATTTCACCTACCACTCGAACGGTCAAGGTGGAATTGAAACCCGCCCTGGCGGATATTTCCATTGCAGTTCTCGATGCTAACGGTAACCCGGTTAAAGATGTTAAAATTAAGGTGAAATCTCTGGATGAACCGAATAAACCAGAGATTTTTTTGGGTATTACAGATGAAGCAGGTATTTGTGGCGGTACCCTTGAGCCCGGGCTTTATTTGTTCCGGGCTGTAAAGGACAATTTCAACTTACAGGAAAAGCCTTTAATGGTTACCGCTACAAATTTAAATTTAGTGGAATTTAATTTTGCCAATAAAAATTAGTTGAGAAATTATGCCAAGGTTAATATTAAAACACAACACGGATATTCTTTCCAGATACGAAATCGATGAAAGCAAGCAAATGATTTACATTGGTTCTGAAAAGGATAACGATGTCGTTATCACAGATCATCAGGTAGCCAATTATCACCTGGTTTTAAAAAAGCAGCACGGAAGTTATTTTGTCGAAGCCCTTACAAACACCCCAAATATTTATTTGAACCACAGACCCCTACTGCAACCTGCACAAATTGTCCACGGGGATGAAATTCGCATTGGCAATTTGTCTCTGATGTTTGATAAATTATATCGCAAAATCAATTACCCTGCTCAAGTCCCGGAATTTAGCAGTCTGAACGAACGGGTTCTTAATGAAGGTGGGAATTCTTCCAAAACCTCTTCACCTAAAGATGAAAGCGAAGATTTTGATTGGGATATATTTAATACGGAAGAATCCGGGCCTCTGGCTGAAGAAACAATTGATGAAGATATTTTAAAAGAGGAAGTTTTCGAACAGGACGATTCAGGTGGAAGGAAAATTTATGAACGACCTTACTATCTTCTTGCCATCTATGGTCCTTATTTAGGTAGAAAATATAAATTAAAATTCGGTGTTAATCGGATAGGTCGGGACACCAAATTGAATGATATTGTTATTCGAGAGACAGAAAAGGGGACTTTGGACCCCAGTATATCAAGGCGCCATGCTACCATATCGTATAAAGACGGGCGTTTCTTTTTATCCGACAAGCGAAGTAAAACCCGAACCTATGTAAATCAGAAAAAAGTAGATCCAACCGAAGAAATCCCCCTAAATTTAAATGATGAAATCGAGATTGTTAGCGATCAAAAGAGCACCATTTTTCGCCTTGTTTATGATGAGCCCCACGATTTCAGTCCACCCCGTAAAGCCGGGACCTGGTGGGTTCGTCATGGTCGCAAGGTACTTATGGCTGCTTCCGGGCTGGCCATAATAATGGCATTCTTTTTCATTGGTTCTTCGTGCGGGAAAAGAATGACCATCACCCAAAAGCCCGACCGTCTTACTTTTGAAGAACAACTCTGGTATATGGATGAAGGCCTCCCGGAAATGAATCCCCAAGACAAAAGCCAGCCCAGTAACTTTACCCGACCCCTGGCAATCGCTGATTTCAATGAGGACGGAATTTTAGATTTGGTTTTTGTGGACAAGTCCCACCATGTTATTGCCCTCGATAGTAAATCAAAGGAAAAGCTCTGGAGCAATTCTGAATTTCAGGCACGAAACAACTTCCCTTTAATTATCGAAGACTTAAATGCCAATGGTATTAAAGATATCCTCGTAGTGGATGAAGATACGCGCCTGCATGCTCTGGAAGGACTCCTTGGAGTCGAAATATGGTCCAGTCCAATGTTTGGCAACAAACTCGTTACACCTCCGGCAGTGGGAGATTTCAATGGAGATGGTATAAAAGATGTTTTGCTGTGTACTACCGATGGAATTGTTTATTTAGGCTATGGTGAAATTAATTCCATCAGGTGGAAAATGGTTACAACAGACCAGCATATCACAGGGATTCCTTCTGTACGGGATTGGGATCAAAGCGGCAGTGATGAAGCATTTATCGGCACGGATGAGGGGTATGTGATCATCATCGATAAAACACAAAATGGCACTTACAAACTTTTTGATTTAAACGAGGCATTAAAACAGATTAGTGATAATTTAACCGGGAAGCTAATCATACAGAATCCTGTGGTTTTTGCACAGGCTAACGCTAAGGAATACATGATTCTCAGTACCACCTCCGGTCATGTTCTTGCTCTGGAAAATGAGAATTTACAATTCGTCTGGCATGAATATCTGAGCGATTCAACAGGGACCCTGTTACCACCTCTGACTGGCGATTTAAATGGAGATAGGATGGATGAAATTGTGATAACCTCGGGCAAATTAATTAAAGTGAAATCCCTGCAAGGTTCTGATAAATCTCTGTGGCAAGTTACGCTTGATCAATCTCCTTCTGATTTCATCTACGCTATACTTGCCGATTTGAATAAAGACAGTGCTGCGGAAGTTTGTCTGGTCAATAAAAATGGTTTTGTATATGTATTAAATGGAGTTGATGGAGAGTTACTTGCTCAAATTCAAAATGAAAATCTTAAAATTTTTACACCGGTACTGGTTGGAGACCTGGAAAACGATGGATTTACGGATTTAATTTTACGTCGTTCCGATTATAACATTTATAAAATTAAGACGAACAGTAAAATCTTTAAAGGCAC
>CAZMEG010000454.1:0-3502 GCA_964565205.1 uncultured Cytophagia bacterium | reverse complement strand
GATTTAACCAGTCGCTTTTTCACATTTGTATGATATGGGGTTAATAATCTAAGGATAAACGAGTTTACCAGGTAATCAATGTATTTTGAAATCGTTGGAACACTGGTACCCAGGGATTTCGCAAATGTGCTTTTATTTAAAATACCTCCAGTGGCATGAGCAACCATGGTTAAAAAGCGCAATAGATTTTGTGATTCGGCTGTTAATCCCAGCATTCGAAGGTCCCTTTCAATATAAGTCATGACAAATGCCTTGAACCACTCTATTCGTATTGCCGGATCTTTCATTAATAACGGTTCGGGAAAACCTCCCCAGAGCCAGTGATGTTCCAAAGGCACGTGATTACGAATTTCTAAAATATTTAAACCGGTCAATTCTGTATATACGATGCGTCCCGCCAGTGTTTCTGCACTCTCTTGCCTCAACATCGGATTAGCTGAACCTAATAGAAGAAATCGACCCGGTTTTCGGTATTCATCAATAACAGAACGCAAAATTGGAAACAGATCGACTCTGCGCTGGACTTCATCGATAACAACACACTTTTCCTGATTGGCCTTTAAAAAAGTTAGTGCATTTTCTAACCGAGCCCAATCCAATGGATTTTCCAGATCCAGGTAAATAGTTTCCATGGGTAGCTTTTTTATGAGCATTTTAGCCAGGGTAGTTTTTCCTACCTGCCTGGCCCCAAGGATAGCCACAGCAGGAAAATGTTCGATTAATTCCACTATTTTGGATTCAAGAAGCCGGGAAATCATTTTATGCCCGTAAATTTTAAAGGTTTATTTAAATATACAGGTTTATTTTAATTAAGCAAGTAACTTTTTAATTTTCATGTTAGTTAGTTTTCATTAATTAGAGATTAAGACCCAGAAAGTTGAGTTACCTTGAGGGAACCTCAGATATTTATTTAGAGTTTTTTCATTAGAATTTTTGTTGCAAATCTAAAAAAGTTTCACCATTACAATGAATAGACAGGGTTGCACAGTTAAATCTGTAAAGGAAAAGACACAAAAGGATCCCTCAGAGTCCTTTGAACTATTCCAAACTTTGTCTTTGAAGGAACAGGTTGAGTACCTGCTCAATCTAAAACCTGAGGAACGAGTTAAAATCATTCAACGGCTTGACAACCCGGCCCCTTTGGTTCGACGTCTCCCGGCAGAAGAAGTACTATTGACCGTAGAGACCGTAGGGATGGAGGAGGCCTTACCGGTTCTGGCCGCCACTTCAGCAGAGCAGTTTAATTTTCTCACCGATATTGAAATCTGGGGAGACGGTGAAATTACCCGGCAGGCAACCCGTAAGTGGCTTCTCATGCTGGTTAAATGTGGAGAAGCTAAAATCCTGGACTGGTTGCAAACCGCTGATTTCGAATTGATTCAACTGGTTTTAAAAAAATTTTTAATCATTTATAAAACCGAACCTAACGATACCCCGGAAATCAATCTACCTCATTTTACTCTGGATGGTGTTTATCATTTTGTAAGCGAAGACATTGAATTGCTGGACGCTTTTCGCCTTTTACTCACTCTTTTGCGATCCAATAATCCCGAGCTTTATTACATTCTCGTTGAATCCATATTCTGGGAAGATATTTATGCACTCGAACACAGAGCAGCAAAATTAAGAACTACCCGGCTGGCTGAATACGGCTTTCCTGAAACAGACGAAGCTTGTGAAATTTACCGGTACATTTCTTTAGAGGAAGCCTTTAATCTGGTCAAACAAAAATCGCCTAACTTTTCCAGGGGAAGCAACTCTCAAATTATCCCTAAATATCCTCTGCAACTTCTCGACCAAAACGAGGCCCTCATGGTTCGCAGTCTGCAACTGTTGAAAACCGCCGAAGAAATCAGCTTTCTTACCAGAGGTTTGATTACTGTCGCCCATCATATTCAGGTGGTTGATCATATGCCTCTGGGGCGTCTGGCCTCAATAAAAGCATCAGCGGCAAAAACTGCCGGGTACATAAACATTGCCCTGGAATATTTGGCTGGAAATAATCCGAGCAAAGCAGCCGAACTCCTGAGCCATGTCTCTGCGCTACATCTATTTCGCATTGGTAATAGTCGTGTAGAAGATGTAGCACGGAGGGCTCGTTTTCTGGTAAGAAAAGGCTGGTTAAAAAAATTGCCGGTGCTGGAAATTCTGGATTCACCACAGCGTGAGGTACTCAAGGGCCTTTTAGGCGGGTATCCCAGGTTCTATACGGGGGAAGTTGAAAATGACTATCGTGATTTTCGCAGCCGACAGGAATTGGAACTTGTAAATGGAGTCTTACAGGAGATTGAGGGGATGGGTCATCTTTTCCTGGAACATCTGAAACTTACTCCGGAACGCCTGGCCGATATTTTGAAGCATTGTAAAAATTGGGCACGTGAACATGATCTACGTCTCTCGACTATTTTGATGACGGCAGCCGTTCGTTTTTTACTTGGACAACCATTCAAACCAGAACCTTTAAAAATCGAAGAAGTTAATCAATTCTTATCCATTGTATTAAAGTCCAGAACTGGTAATAAACGAAAATTTTCCAGAGCCGCAAAAAATAAGATTCTCCAAGCCATCGCTGAGGAAAGCTGCACCACGGATCATCATTTACACCCACCCATGCTTGATTATTTTAATCGCTGCTGGAGACGAATGGAACAAGAACTGGCCAATGTCACTCTCCAAAAACCCCCAGATGCGCGCTGGATTCAGGTATTAATCGTTCAGTAAAAGAATTAAAATCAGGTAAAATTTACCATGAACCAGAAATCTTTTCTCCAGCAGCTAAAACAACTGTACAAAGGTTTTTATTTAAAAGCTCCGGTGGGCAACAATGCTATCCACTTCTGGCAACGCAAAAATAAGCAAATTTATGTGGCGCCACTTATCGAGAGTACCCCGGGCCAATTGCAAACAGGCGATGAAATTGCCTTTAGCACTATCGAAAATGACCAGGAGATAAATGCTTGCGGTTTGAAACATTTTGTCTTTTTTTCTAGAAACAACCGATCTGTTTTTATATTTGACAATCATAATCATGCTTTCTGTTTCTGGTCCTGGGGATTTATTAATAGGATGATTCCACCCGAAACCCTGCTCATTCACGTCGATTCTCACACGGATATGCTTAACCCCCCATTTTATCTGGTGGAAGAAGATTTACAAACAGGTGAGTTACAGACCTTCTTTGATTATACAAACTATGTCCTCAACATTGCGACTTTCATTAAGCCAGCCCTGAAACTCAAAATCTTTTCTGACATTTTAGTGATCGATCCCCATTTAATATTACCGGATTCCATACCGAAAACTTATGTCCTCGATCTTGACATGGATATTTTCGCAAATACTCAACCAGAACAAATCGAAGAGAGGTTACAGAAACTGATCAGACTTTTGGCTGGTGCTCAATTCATAACCATCGCTACCAGTCCCGGTTTCATGGATCAGGAACTGGCCATTGTTTTGATTCAAAAATTGTTTGATATTTTATTTCTACAATAATGGAACC